>JASHQL010000484.1 GCA_030039155.1 Streptosporangiaceae bacterium
AGGGCGATGCGCCACAGGTCGCCGTTGGCCTGCCGATCGCCGCCGCGGTGCAACCGGTACCGGTCGGTACGCCCGGACGAGGCGTCTTTAAAAAGCGGCGCGAGCGCGCCGGACACCGGCTGACAGCTGAGGTTAGCGCCGCGCCGCGCGTGTGGCGCTGATGTAGAGCGGGCGAGCCCTGGCTGGCTGGGCCACAAGATTCAGCGCCAGGCGCGGCGGCCATGATCGCCATCCTCCCGGCGCTCGAGCGTCGAGCCGGCGAAGACCACGCGCGCTCAAGGGGCGCTTCGCGCGTCACATGTGACGCCCTGACGGGCACCCTTGACCGTGCTCTTGGCCGGATCGGAATTTGCGGCTATCAGACGGATGGCCAGGAGCGGGTGTCGGCGGATCGGCTGACTGTGAGACAGCTACCAGGCAGGGCCGCGAACGATCGGACGGCGTTCCCGCAATAAGAGGACGAGGAGTTCAACAGCAGCGACCGATGGAGTGTCAGCACATGAGCGCACTGGACGCCAGCCAGGACCGGGAAGGGCAAGGAGACCACGATGCGCGCAGTATTCGCCGACCACCCAGTGCACACCCAGGCTGCGCATGCGCAGCCCGATCCCGATGCACCGCGACAGGCATTTGCACCCGCCGCGACACACGAAGCCATGGCGCCGCTGACTCGGCGCCTCCAGCGCATCGCTGGCCTACTGATGCGACTTTCCGGCACCCGTGCCAGCTACTACGATCCGCTGTTCGCGCGGCCGGACCTGATCGAAGATGACTACCGCCGATTCCGGAATCAGCCCCGCGACTGACTGGGCAGGGCAGGCTGGCCTCGCCAGGGCCTGGCACCGGCAAGACGGCGCGAGTAGAAACCTAGTCGACGAGGCGCGTGAACTGGCCGACTCGGCTGGCGTTCCCGATCATGCTCCCTATGACCGGATCATCGTGACTACCGGCACGTGGGATCTTGCGACTCAATGGGGGACGCAGCTTGGTCCCGCCGGCCGGATCGTGCTGCCCCTTTCGAGCCGCGGTTACGGTCCTTGCGGACCCGGCTTCGCGAAATACCTAGCCCGGCAAGCTATCGTTTGGCACGAGCTGGGCAGGCCGGGCGCGCAGGATCTGGAACTGAGTGCCTGGCCTCCAGGAGCGCGGCCAGAGACGATCGGAGGCGCGAGCATCGTCATCGACCGGCCTCATGTCCGCCCCGCTGTGCGATGGCCGACGCTGTGACGGCGCCAATTGAGGACTGACGTGACCGACGGCAAGCTGATATCTCGGTCGCTGTGCGGTGAACCCGAAGCGTTCGTCGAGATTGTCGAGCGTCACGAGGTCGCTATTCACGGGTACCTCTCCCGGCGCGCCGGGCACCAGGCCGCCGACGATCTGCTTGGCGAGGTCTGGGTACGAGCGTTCGGAGCGCGGCGCAGTTATGACAGCGGCTACGACGATGCCCGGCCCTGGCTGTACGGAATCGCGAGGAATGTGCTGCGAGCACACTGGACCACTAACCAGCCCATAGGTCTGACCACGCCAGAGGTGACGCTTGATCCGTGGGATGAGATCATCGACCGGCTCGACTCGGCCGTCAGGGCACGGGCACTGATGTCGGCAGTGAGGAAACTACCCTCAGCAGAGCGCGACGTACTGCTGCTGGTGGCTTGGGAACAAATGACTCCTGCGGAGGCCGCAGTCGCCCTCGGCATCGCGCCCGGGACCGTCCGTAGCCGCTTGCACCGGGCGCGCACGGCCTTGCGTCACATGCTGGCCGAAGCAGATGCGAATGAAGCTGAGGTACGAAAGTGAATCCGGACAGAGAGGACCTTGATATTACGGAGATGCTCAGCGTGATCGGCCAAGTTGGCCCGCCATCTTCCGACGCCTTGGAGGATGCCCGCGAGGTGCTGTGGTCGGCGGTAACTGATGAGATGCTCTCCGCCTACGACGCGCGCACAACGCCGGCGGAACATGTAGCGGATCAGCCGCAACAGAATGCTCGACAGCGCCGACCGGAGAGCTCACGGCAGACCAAACAACGCCGCAATGGGAGTCCTGGAGCGTGACCATGCTCGCAGGCTGGCTGTGGCGAACACGATCGAGATGTCAAGGTTCGGGAATCATCATCATAGATGATCTTGCTAACTCGTTGCCAACAACGGCTGCGGATGGCTGCGGTCCGCAGTAGACACGGCAGGTGCGCCGACTTGGAATCACGCCTGCTCAGCGGCGAGCGATGGATCTACGTGAATCAGCAAAGCCTCCTGACAATCGGAGAGGAATTGTCAAGACCTGTGGATGGAGGCGGCGGAATTCAGTCCGTGACGGCGCCACAGGGGAGGCCGGATGGGTGGGGTGAACTCGGTCAGCTCGTCGAGCGCGGTCACTTGACTCGTCTTCGTCGGTGCGCACCGTCTGCGGTGCTAGGGGCGACATGCTGTTGACGATGCCGGCGGTGCTGTTGCCCGCAGCGTTCTTTCTTTTGCTGCTGCGCACCTGCCGTTGCGACGCTCGTGCTGCCCTTCGCGAAATGGGGTCAGCGCCTCCTGCAGCGGCAGGCTCGGGTTTCATGCCCGCCGGGTCGCAGCGCATCGGACGCAGCACCTCCACGTCGCGGCGCGGGGTCCGGGCACGCTGCACGCCGGAACTGGCAGCCACTACTGACTTACGGCAACCCCGTAGGGGACTCCCTGCTGGCGGGGAGGTCTGCCGAACGCCTGGACCCGGATCGGTTGACGCGGGCGGAGACACTGCCCTACTGTCTTAGCAACCTAGGACAGTGGAGCGCTGACGTGATCAGATTCCGGGTGGACGGGCGGTCCGGAGTGCCGCCCTACCAGCAGATCGTGCAGCAGGTGCGGCAGGCGCTGCGGATGGGGGTGCTGGACGTGGGTGACCAGCTCCCGAGCGTGCGGGACGTGGTCGCGGTGGCAGTGGTGAACGCCAATACGGTGCTGAAGGCCTACCGCGACCTGGAGCGCGAGGGCCTGGTCGAAGCGCGTGCCGGGCAGGGCACGTTCGT
>JASHQL010000485.1 GCA_030039155.1 Streptosporangiaceae bacterium
GAACAGCGTGATCCTGGTTTCTGGCCATAGCTGCCGCCCGAACAGGAACGGCGAGTTGGCGGCCAGCGCCACCTGCGCGCCGGCGATCGCCTGCGCGGCATTCCAGTAGCTGGCGAACTGGTCGGGGCTGACCTGGACGTGCAGCTGGACGCTGGTGCAGGCGGCCTCGGGGGTGATGCTGTCGGCGTGCGTGAGCAGCTGCTCGGCGCCGTCGATCGCGATCTGCATGTCCTCGCCGCGGGCGGCGAAGATCTGCTCGTTCAGCACCCGGTACCGCTCGTTGGCCGACATCGCGTCGGCCTGCACATCGTCCTTGCGCAGGGTCGGCAGGATGCCGATCATCACGAGGCTGCTGCCTGCGCCCTGGGCCTTCTCGTTCCCGGCATTCAAACTCGCCCGGATCTCCTGCTCGAGGTCCGCGAGCGCGGCACCGTCGAGGCGCCGCGGCGGCACGTTGATCTCGAGGTTGAACTGGCCGACCTCGGTGGCCCAGGCGGGGTCGGCGATCGCCGCGAGCACGTCGGCGTTCCGCATGGACGGCGCGCCGTCGGCGTCCACCAGGTTGAGCTCGATCTCCTGGCCGACCAGGCACTGCTCGGCCTCGAACATGTCAGCGCCGAGCATCTGCGCCAGCACGTCAAGGGACTGCTGCAGCTTGTCCCGGTACCTGCGCCGGTCCTCGCCGGTGATCTTGATTGGCTGGATGTCACGACCCATGAGGCCTCACTGACGTCAAGACGAGACCATATGCCTGGCTGCTACAGATTGACATGATCAAGCCAGGTTGCACCAGGTTCAGGCCGCGCGCAGCCGGCTGCTCTCCTCGCTGACCCACAGCCCGAGCAGGCCGCGCAGGTGCGCGATGAACTGGTCGTGCTCGTGCGGCGGGTAGACCGACCTGACCGTCTCGGTGAGCAGGGCGTCGAAGTCCGGCCCGGCCACCCAGGACAGCACGATGTGGTCCAGGTCGGGCAGGCTGGTCGCGCAGAACTCGCGGTACCGCACGGTGTCGAAGTAGCCGTCGGCAAGCTCGCGGTAGGCGGCGAGCTTGTTGCGGTAGCTGAACTCCGGGTCGTCGGCGATCGCGAAATACTGCTCGGTGGCCAGGTCGAGGCGCGGCCCGCGGCCCGTGACCAGGGCGAACACGCACCACTTCACCAGCGCCTTCATGGCCCAGGGGAAGTAGTAGTGCAGGCTGGTCAGCGCCACGTCCGGGCAGGCGTTGGCGTAGTCGATCGGGTACACCTCGCCGCCGGCGACCAGCGTCTCGCAGGAGTTGAACTCCCACCTGAAGAACGCGTTGACCAGCCGCCCGATGGTGACGACCTCAGCTCCTTCGAGCGGCGACAGGAAGTCGTGCTCGACCGCGTACCGCTGGTGCATCGGCTGGTCCGGCTGGAACTTCATCACCATGGTCTCCGCGCCGATGGACAGCGACCTGGCGAACACGTCGTAGCCCTCGACCGCCTTCTGCAGGTGCATGAGCATCTCGCCGCTCTGGTCGTACGCGGCGTGCAGCTCGGCCGGGTTGCGGATCATGGACACCCCGCGCCAGGCGCCGCCGTCGTAGGGCTTCATGAACAGCGGGTAGCCAATCTGCTCGGCGATCGCGTCCAGGTCGAACGGCTTGTTGTACCTGGCCGCGGTGTAGGCGTACCTGGCGTTGTCGACCGGGTTCTTGTACGGCACGAGCACGGTCTCCGGCACCTTCAGGCCGAGCCGCATCATCGCGCAGTAGGCCGCGTGCTTCTCCATCGACTGGAAGGTGAACGGGCTGTTCAGCAGGTAGGCACTGTCCATCAGCGCGACCTTCTTCAGCCACTCGCGCGGGTGGTAGTACCAGTAGGCGAGCCGGTCGATGACCAGGTCGTAGCGCGGCCGGTCGCGCAGGCTGAACGGCTCGATGGTGATCCGCTCGGTGTCGAAGACGTGCTTGGTGCCGCCAGGCCCGGTCACCGGCCCGAGCCGGCGCAGGATCTCCTCGAACGCCCGCGGCCAGTCCTCCTCGGTGCCGAGCAGCATGCCGATCAGGTGCCGTTGCGTCGCCATCTGGCCTCCCGTCGTCTCGCAGCCGTCAGCAGAATCGGGGCAGGTGGTGAGCCAGCTGGGCGCGCCAGGACGGCCAGTCGTGCGGCACGTCGTGGCCCCACAGGTCCAGCTCGTGCCTGATGCCCTTCTCGGCGAGCAGCGCGGCGAACTTCCTGGTGCTGTCCAGCGAGCCCGTGGTGTCCTCCCACTGGCCCTGGCCGCAGACCAGCAGCAGGCTGACCCGGCCGCGCAGCCAGTCCAGGTGCTCGCCGTTCAGGTGCTGGACGTAGTCCATCGGGTTGTTGAAGTAGGCCTCGGTGCCCCGCTCGCCCCAGCCGCGCCAGGCCGCCGGGTCGTAGTTGCCGGAGAAGCACAGCGCCAGCGGGAACACGTCGGCCCGTTTCAGCGCGAAGTTCGCCGCGTGGAACGCGCCAAGGCTGACCCCGAGCGTGGCCACCTCTTGCGTGCTGCCGCCGCAGTCCGCGCCGATCCACGGCAGCACGCCGGTAAGGATCCAGTCCTCGTACCGGCCGTGCTGCCTCGCCCGTTCTTCCAGCGGGATCCCGGCGTTGGACCAGGACGCGGCGTCGTAGCTGCCGACGCAGTAGATCTTGACCCGGCCCGCCTCGACCAGGTCGCCGACGGCGCCGAGCATGCCGTTGTTCTCGAAGTCGAACGCCGAGCCCTGCTCGGACGGGAACACCAGCACCGGCCTGCCCCAGTGCCCGTAGCGCACGACGGTCCCGGCCGCGCCGAGCGCGTCCGACCAGAGCGAGGCGACCTCGCGGTTCACTGGCTGGCCCGCTTCAGCAGTCCGGTGAGCTGCGGGTCGAAAGCGTCCCGCCAGGCTGTGTAGTTGTGCATGTCAGGCACTTCGTACAGGGTCGCCGGGTACTCGCGGGACTGCAGTGTCTGCAGCATCAGCCGGTTGTTCTCGATGTTCTCCTCGATCACCCCGCAGGTGAGGACCACCGGGACCGGCCGCGGCGGCAGGCTGCGCGCATGCGCGCTCGCCACGAACCTGGTGATCCGGCGGTAGTAGGCGAACCGCCGCTCCTGCTCGTCAAGCCACGGGCTGAAGAAGCTGCCCGACTGCAGGAACATCGCGTCGAGGCAGCCAGGGTCGCGGCAGTAGGCGTGCAGCATCGCCAGCGCGCCGAGGCTCGCGCCCATGCCGATCTTCGTGGTCGCCGGTGCCGCCTTCGCGATGGCCGGCAGCACCGCCTCGCGCAGCGCCCTGGCGTAGCCGGGGTTGGCCGAGTACCACTTGTCCCGCTGCCCTGGCCCGAGCAGCGCGGCGCGGAGCCTGGGCAGCCAGCCGCCCGCGATGCCCGCGGCCAGGTAGCGGGTGAGGCTGGCCAGCTTGTCGTACTCGGGCCCGTCGTGCGCGATCAGCAGCGGGAGCCGTTCGGTATCGGTCGTGCCCGCGGGTGACCAGAGCCGGACGTAGACGGCGTCGCCGAGCGCCTCGGCCGGCACGGTCAGGTCCCGGCTGCTGCCAGGCGGCGCGGTGGCGGCCGCCGCCAGCCAGGCCGGCGGCGCGTAGCCGGGGAACTCCACCACGCTCTTGGCCCCGAACGCCCCGTCGACCTGCAGCGGGTTGCCTGGATCGGTGCCGGTGTGCTGCCCGCCGTCGGCGAACCTGAAGTCGAGCAGGTACTCCATCCGCTGCACCGGCGGCCTGGTGATGACCAGTTCCCAGGTGTCGCCGCGGCGGATGAACTCGCCGGACGCGATCGGGACGTCGGTCTGCAGCCGCAGCCCGGCCAGCCGGTCGGCCGGGTCCGGCAGCCGGAACGTGACGGTCCGCCCGTCCGCCCGGGCCCCGGCCGGCCAGGCCCGCCCGGTCGGCGATACTGGCGCTTCGGCGGCTGGCGTGGCTGACACTCGCACATCGTGCCTGGTCCAGCCTTCGATGACAATATGGCGGTAATCCGGACCGGTCGCATCGCAGGGCAAGGCAGGAGGCGCGGTGATGGACGAGGAGACGCAGGAGGACGCGCTGCTACGGGCAGCCGAGCTGGTGGGCGGGGCGCTGAAGGAGACCGAGGCCCGCTGCGGGGTGATCGCGCTGTTCCTCAGCGACTGCGCGGCCAGCAGGCCGAAGACCTCACCGCCGCCCGAGGTGCTGCGCGAGCTGAGCGAGCTGCACGCCCACCGCGCCAGCCTGCTGCGCCGGCAGGCGCTGATTCAGCAGGCGCTCGACTGCGCCGTGGGCAGGCGCCCGGCGCCGGCCCCGCTGCCCGCGCTGCCGGACCGGACGATGGTGCGGACGCAGCGGCAGATCCAGCAGGTCAGGCCGCGCCGGCGGTCCTGAGCCCGCGAGTCAGGCGGGCACCAGCCGGCCGGTGTCCACCCGGCCGCGGCCGAACGCGTCGACCCGGTTCCACCGGCCAGGCAGGTCGAGCAGTTCCAGGTGGCCGATCCGCTGCGGCAGCGCCGGGTCGACGATCAGGTGGTCGCCCGCTGGCTCGAGCCCGAGCGCGGCCCGCAGCAGCAGCAGCGGCGCGCCGGTCGACCACGCCTGCGGGCTGCACGCCGTCGGGTACCGCACCGGGTAACGGGTCGCGTCCCGCCGGTAGCCGCCGAACGCCTCTGGCAGCCGCCCGGCGAACACCTCGGCAGCCGACAGGATGCCGTCCGCGATGCAGGCCGCCTCGTCCCTGAAGCCGTACCGGCGCAGCCCCCAGGCGATGAACGAGTTGTCGAACGGCCACACCGTGCCCACGTGGTAGCCGATCGGGTTGTACCTGGCCTCGCCCTCGGCCAGCGTGCGAACCCCCCAGCCGGAGAACAGCCGCGGCCCGAGCAGGTGCCGTGCGACCGCCTTGGCCTTGCCCTTGTCGACGATGCCGCTCCACAGCAGGTGCCCGTTGTTGGAGGCCAGCGAGTCCACCTGCCGCCCGTCGCCGTCGATCGCGACCGCGAAGTAGTCGCCGTCGGCCACCCAGAAGTCCCGGTTGAACCGGCGCTTGAGGTCGGCGGCCTCCTTCTCCAGCCGGTCGGCGAACGCCGAGTCGTGCCAGACCAGCCGGGCCAGCCTGGCCCCGCGCATCTTCGCGTCGTAGGCGTAGCCCTGCAGCTCGCAGGTGGCGCGCGGGAAGCCGGGCAGGTCGCCGTTCCGGTAGGAGATGGAGTCCCAGGAGTCCTTCCAGCACTGGTTCTCCAGCCCGGTGTCGGCGTTCCGCCGCTGGTAGGAGATGTAGCCGTTGCCCTGCAGGTCGGCGTAGTCGTCGATCCAGGCCAGCGCCGCCCTGGCCGCGTGCTCCAGGTCGGCGACCAGCCTGGTGTCGCCGGTCCACCGCTCGTACTCGTCAAGCAGCACCACGAACAGCGGGGTGGCGTCGGCGGCGCCGTAGTACGGCGAGTGCGGGCGTTCCTCGAACGCGGTCAGCTCGCCGTAGCGCATCTCGTGCAGGATCCGGCCGGGGTCCTCGTCGCGGAAGTCGTCGGTCCTGGTGCCCTGCCGCTCGGCCAGCGCCAGCAGCGTGGTGGCGGCCAGCTCCGAGGTGAACGGCAGCGCCTGCAGGCTGGTGAAGATGCTGTCCCTGCCGAAGATGGTCATGAACCAGGGCAGCCCGGCGGCGGGCAGCGACCGGTTCGGCATGGTCAGCGTGGAGAACCGGAGCGCCGCCAGGTCGGTCAGGCAGCGCCGGTAGATCATCTCGAGCGGCCGCCAGTCGCACTCGAGCTGCGGCGCCTGCTGCAGCCACTTCTCCAGCCCGCGTGCCATGTCCCTGCGCACCTCGCGGCGGGCCCGCAGCGCGGTCGGCGCCGGCGACGCGGAGCCGTCGGGCGTGCCTGCCGCGACCACGACGTTCAGCTCGGTCTGCCATTCGCCGTGCGCCGGCACGGTGATCGTGAAGGACAGGCCCTTGTCGTCGATGTCGGCCGGCTCGCTGGACGAGATCAAGGTCTCCCGCAGGAACGTCTCCCGCTGGTAGCCGAGCACCAGGCTGCCGTCGGCCGGCCTGGCCCGGTAGCTGCCCTGCTTGCGCAGCGCGTCCTTCACCTCGAACAGGTCGGCGAAGTCGCTGGCCGCGTCGATCCTGACAAGTAGCTGCGCCGGCTCGCTCTGGTGGTTCAGGATCCGCAGCTGCTCATGGAAGCCGTCCGCGACCTCGCGCTGCCTGATCACCGACAGCTTGGCGTCGACGTAGACAGTTCCCGACCCTGGAACGAGGAAGAAACGGGTCTGGAAATACTGCAGGTCGTCGGTGGACAGCGCCGTCAGCCGCTGCCCGTTGATCGTCAGGACCCATTCGGAAAGGAAACGTGTGTCGAACGAGAACAGTCCAGTCGGATCCGTCGATGAGGCTTCGATGTCTCCACGGTCGTCGCTGACGACGAAGGTGTTGCCTTCGAGGATCTGTACCAGTCCGTCGGTCACGCCGGCCTCCTTTGCCGGGGGGGTGCTTGGGGGTCGTCCCCCCGCGGGACATGGAGCGCCATGACTGTGTCGCCGCTGATTGGTGCCACCCGGCCGGTCGAGCCGGGCGGGCCGGGCAGGCAGCGCTGGAACATCATCAGGGCAGCCAGGTCGCCCTGGCAGGCGAGCATGCCGCGCAGGATCGCTGCCTGGGCGTTCAGCCGCCCCGTGACGATGTTTTCGAGTTCCGGCCTGCTGATCCTGACGATCGCCTCGGCCTGCTCGGCCTTGCGGCTTACGGTCACGTTGGCGTCGTCCACCGTGACGTGCCAGCACTCGGCTGGCTTGCTGTCGATGATGTCGAAGCGCAGCGTCGCGGACTCTCTGGCGAACGTGTCGATGTAAGCCGCGTCTGCTAGCTCGGTAAAGAACCTGCCAACCGGGTCGATCACCTGTTCCCGCCCGGTGCGAGTTCCGGCCAACTGCCGCTCCTTTGCCGCTGTTCCGCCTGACGACCCGGGCAGCAGCGTAAGCAGCAGCCAGTTCGCCGCCATCGCCCGTGCCGGGTGATCTCAGCCGGCCGGGCCGTCGCTCCCGTGTAGGCAAACCAGATGCTTCCTGGCCTGCGGCGCACGGTTCCCGTTAAGAACCGGCCCGAGCGCCGGATGCGGTGCCTATAACGGAAGTGTCGAAGGCAGGTTGACCTGATGCCCAACGTTGTGCCTGAGGTAGCCGTCCCCGACGCCGATGCGGCGGCGTCCGGCGACAGCTCATTCGGC
>JASHQL010000486.1 GCA_030039155.1 Streptosporangiaceae bacterium
TCATCCGCCAGCTCGGGCCGACAGTGGAGGTCAGGCCGCCCTCGGCGGCGTCTACCGTCCACTGGTCGCCGCTGGCCGGCTTCGGGCCGTAGCCGAGCGACGAGCCGGTCAGCAGCGACGGGAACCTGCGGAAGTGCACCTTGCCCCAGGTCCAGCCGGACGGCGAGGCGCCCTGCTTGCGGGACAGTTGCGCGACCGCTGCGGCGAACGCGGACCGCATCGCGGTGACGGCGGAACGGCGCGCACCGCCAGGCGGGGTGAACGCCGGGTTCCGCTGGTCGTGCAGCGTCCAGGCTTCCAGCACCTCGTCCAGGCTGGATTGCGACGGCCCGACGGCCAGGCCCTTGCGGTCCAGGGATACCGGCACGTGGTCGGCCCGCCACCAGGGCGAGAACACCTCGGACATGTAGTCGGACCAGAACGTCCACCAGATGACGGCCGAAGCCGAGGACGTGCTCATCGAGTAGTTCCAGCCGTCGAACTCCTGCTCGGCCTGCTGCTCGACCGGGGTCAGCTTGGTCCCGCGCAGCGCCGCGCGCAGCCGCGGCAGGATCGTCGCCGCGAGCTGGTCGGTCACGCTGGACTGCAGCGCGGCGAAGGTGGCCGCCCGCATCGAGTGCCGCCTGGTCAGGAACGAATACTCTTCGTTGGCCCGGTAGCCGGGGTCGAAGAAGTTCGCGGTGGTGCCGATGTAGTACGGGTACTTGCCGGTCACCGGCCGCTGGTTGGCGGTCGCGACCACGTGCGAGCGCGGGTCGTAGACCTGCGGCACCGCCCGGTACGGGATCACCCCGACGACGTCGTCGGCGCCGGTGCCGGGCATCGGCAGCCACGGGTCGCCATGGGCCACCTGCGGGTAATAGCCAGCCGAGATGGCCCCGATCTGGCCGCGGTCGTCGGCGAACACGAAGTTCAGCGTCGGCGAGCGCCAGCTTGCCAGCGCCGCCCTGAACTGGGCGAAGTCGCTCGCCTTGCCGATCGCGTCGAGCACCGCGATGTCCGGCGAGCCGAGCGCGCCCATCCAGTCGACCGAGACCGTCTGGCCGGCCCTGGTCAGGACCGGGCCGTGCACGGTCTCATCGACGGTCAGCCGCTGGGTCGCGCCGCCGCGCACCGGGATCGTGTAGTGCAGCTGCCGCATCTGCCGCCACCGGCCGCGCCAGAAGTACTGGCCAGGCCGGCTCGGGCTGGTCCGCTCGTCGTAGTAGAGCGTCGCCTGGTTCTGCGTGTCGGTCATCGACCAGGCGATGTGCTGGTTATGCCCGATCAGCACGCCGGGCAGGCCTGGCACGCTGACGCCAGACACCGCGAACCCCGGCGCCGACAGCGCGACCTGGAACCAGACCGAAGGCAGCGTCTGCGGCAGGTGCGGGTCGCCGGCCAGCATCGCCCGCCCGCCGGCCACCCTGAACCCGTTGGCCGCCCACGCGTTGCTGGCCGGCGCCTCGTAGACCTGTCCCGCCGGGAGCGCGCTGAGCTGGGCAAGCACCGCGGCGTCCGCACGGGCTGAGGCCGCGGAGACCTCGGGACGGGAACGAGAAGCCGCACCGGAATCGGCAGTGAGCCGCGAGCTAGCCCCCGGCAGTGCGGCGAGCGGTAGCTTCCGGTACGGGCCGGTGTCATACGGCGACTGCTGGTTCGGCGGCAGCACCGGGAACCAGGCCATGGTGCGGGCGGCGCCGAGCGACCGGTCGAGCAGCGCGTAGTCGAGCGGGGTGTCGGTGAAGTCCAGTTCCTGGGTCAGCGTGCCCTGCACGACCAGGCTGTCCACCGGCGTCCAGTTCGCCGGGTACACCCCGGTCATCGAGTACACCGCCGGCCACTGGCGGTTCTTGCGCAGCTGCGCCAGGTAGTCGTTGACACCGCGGGAGAACCAGATCAGCGCCTGGGCCGGCTGGCTCGACTTCGGCATCGCCGCCCACTCGGCCTGCGCGGTGCGGAGCAGGCCGAGCCGCAGCTCGAACTTGTCGGAGGCGACGGCCGACGGTCCGGCAAGCTGCGCCAGCCTGCCCTCGCCGAGCCGCCTGGACAGGTCCATCTCGGTGAGCCTGAACTTCGCCTGTACGTAGCCGAGCGCGAGGAACAGGTCGTCGTCGGTGGCCGCGTCGATCGAGGCGAGGCCCTGGCTGGTGAACGACACCTGCACCGGCTTGGTCAGCCCTGGCACGGTGAGCTGCTGCGAGGATGGCAGCACGCCGCCCGCTGCCGAGGTCCACGCGCCCCGGCTCGGGTCAAGCGCGGGGCCGAGGGCCGGCCAGCCGTGGAATCCGGCGGCGAGCACCCCGAGCAGGGCAGCCGACACCACCAGCGCGAGCGCGGCGTTGGCCAGGCGGCGGGCAAGCCGGAGCCGCCGCCCCGCAGGTGTCAACATGGTCATTCGCGCTTGATCCCCGACGTGCCGTCGTTCCCCCTGCGCAAGAGTGTGGCGCAGCGGCGGCGGTCAGCGCGACAGATTGCCGCGAGTCGGCGTGGCTAATGGTCCAGGTCCCGCCGCCTCCCGGTGCCGCGGCGCTCCGCAGGCTCGCGCTGCCCGGCCTGGCTGTGCCCGGCGGCAGCCGACGGCTCAGCGTCGGCGGCCGCCGCGGACGGCACCGAGACCGCGGCACCGGCAGCCACGCTGCCCTCAAGCTGCAGGTGCGGCACGATCGGCTCGAGCCAGCGCGGCATCCACCAGGCACGCCGGCCGAGCAGCGCCATCACCGCTGGCACCAGCACCATCCTGACCAGCGAGGCGTCGATCAGCACCGCGAACGCCATGCCGATCGCGAGCATCTTCACCACCGGGTCGGAGTTCAGCACGAAGCTGGCGAACACCACCACCATGATCGCGGCGGCGGTGGTGATCACCCGCGCGGTACTGCCGATGCCGATCGCCACCGAGCGGTGCGCGTCCTTGGTCATCACCCAGGCCTCGTGCACCCTGGACAGCAGGAACACCTCGTAGTCCATGGACAGCCCAAACACGATGCAGAACACCAGCATCGGCACGTACGCGGGGATCGGCAGCGTGGTGTGCAGCCCGATCAGGCTGGCGCCCCAGCCGAACTGGAAGATCGCCACGATCACGCCGTACGCGGCGCCGATCGACAGCAAGTTCAGGATGGCCGCCTTGGTCGCGATCACCACCGAGCGGAACGCCGTGGTCAGCAGCACGAACGCGATCGCCACCACGGCGAGGATGAGCCAGAGGAGCCGGCTTGTGATCCGGTTGGTGAAGTCGACAGCGCCCGCGGTGCTCCCGGTCACGTAGGTCGTGACGTGCGACTTCGGCAGCACGGTGTCGCGCAGCGTGCGCACCAGGTTGGTGGTCGCGGTGGCCTGCGGCCTGGAGTCGGGGATCACGTTGAACACCGCGGTCGTCGCCACCGAGTTGATCGCGGCCGGGGTCACCGAGACCACGTCCTTGGTCTTGCTGATGTTGGCCTGCATGCCGCTCAGCAGCGAGCTGGTGGCCGCGGCCGACTGCTTCGGCAGCTGCACCACGACCGTGAGCGGCCCGTTCGCGCCGACGCCGAAGCCGGTGGTGGTCAGGTCGTAGGCGCGGCGGCTGGATTCCGAGGTCGGGTTGGTGCCGTTGTCTGGCTGGCCGAGGCTGATCGACAGCAGCGGGATGGCGAGCACCAGCAGCACGACCACGCTGACTATGGCCCACGGCCATGGATGCTCGCTGACCTTCCTGCCCCACCTGGCGAACGCGCTCTGCTCGTGCTGCCGCGCGGTCGCCGCCGCGGTCTCCCGCGCCTCTTCCTGGGTGGTGACGCCGGTCTTGTGCGCCTGCAGCCGGGACCGCAGCGCCCGCACGTTCTCCTGCGCCACGCCCATGAAGGCCGGCACCAGGGTCAGCGCGGCCAGCATGGTGACCGCGACCACCACCGCCGCGGCCAGGCCGAGCGCGCCGACGAACGACACCCCGGCGATGTACAGCCCGAGGATCGAGATGACCACGGTGCTGCCGGCCACCACGATCGCCGCGCCGGAGGTGCCCTCGGCATGCCTGGCCGAGGTCCTGACGTCCATCCCGGTGTCGAGCTGCTCGCGGTGCCTGGCCACCAGGAACAGCCCGTAGTCCACCGCCACGCCGAGGCCGAGCAGGGTGGCGATGGTCGGCGCAGTGGTGGGGAACGTCATCGCCGCGGCCAGCAGGCCGAGCAGCGACAGCCCGGCCAGCACGCTGAAGACCGCCGAGATCAGCGGCATGGCCGCGGCGATCAGCGAGCCGAACATGAAGATCAGCAGCACCAGCGCGCAGGACAGGCCGATGATCTCCGAGGTCCGGTCGCTGCTGGTCTGGCCGATCATGCCGGCGCCGTTGCCGTACTCGACCTCGAGCCCGGCCTTCCTGGCCGGCGCCACAGCCTTGTTCAGCTTGTCCAGGTAGGAGGTCTCGAGTGAGTTGGGGTTCACCGTCCAGGACACGCTGGTGTAGGCGATCTTGCCGTCCGGCGCGATGGCACCTGCGCCGGCCGGGCTGAACGGGCTGACCGCCTTGATCACGTGCGGCAGCTTGCTCACGTTGGTGGTCGTCTGGTTGATCGCGCTCTTGTCCGCGCTGATCGGGCCGTGCTTCGCGCGGTAGACGATCTGCCCGGCGTATCCGCCCTGGTCGCTGAAGGTGTTGTTCAGCCGGTCCAGGCCCTGCTGTGACTCGGTGCCGGCCACGTTGTAGTTGTTGACGTAGTTCCCGCCGAACGCGTGCTTGGCCGCGAGCAGCCCGCCGAGAATGATCACCCAGGCGATGATGACCACCCAGTGCCGCTTGGCACAGAAGCCGCCAAGCCGCTCAAGCAGCTGATTCACCTGATCCCCCGCCCGTCACATTTCACCCTGAGTAATCAGCATTCCCAGGTCCACCCGCCTGTTCCTCACCCGGCGCGGGTGATGCCGGTCTCCTAAGATGCACCGCATGAAGGCCGGGCCGGTGATCGCGGTACTGACCGCGGGCCTGGCGGCGCTGCTGGCCGGCTGCGGCGGACCGGCGCACCCGGCGGCCGCCTCCAGGCAGCCGCCGGCTCAGCCGAGCCCGTCGCCTTCGGCTTCCGCCAGTTCGGCGGCGACACCGGGCCCGACTCAGTCAGTCACGCCGTGGCCGTACGTGGTCCCGGTGCCGGCCGCCAAGGCTGGCCAGCACCAGACCAGGCAGCTGCCGAGCGCCCGCACGCCGGTGTTCCGCGCCGAGATGACGGACCTGTGGGCGGCGGTGGTGTCGGATCGGCCGTCGCTGGCGCTGCACTCGTTCTTCCCGCTGGTGGCCTACGAGCAGGTGAAGGCGATCGCCGATCCGGCCGCGGACTGGCACGACCGGCTGTGGGCCGAGTTCAGGCTGGACGTCGGGGCCGCGCACGCGCTGCTCGGCCGGCAGGCGCGCCGGGCACGGCTGGTCAGGGTGATCGTGCCGGAGTCGGAGGCAGCCTGGATCA
>JASHQL010000487.1 GCA_030039155.1 Streptosporangiaceae bacterium
AAGCAGTGCGCGGAGGCCGGCTACCTGCTGAGCTTCGCCGGCACCGTCACCTTCGGCAGCGCGGCGCAGCTGCGCGAGGCTGCCGCGCTGATCCCGGCCGAGCTGATCCTGGTGGAGACCGACGCGCCGTTCCTTGCCCCGGTGCCGAACCGCGGCAGGTCGAATGCTCCGGCGCAGGTGGCGCACACGCTGCGCGCGGTCGCCGCGGCCAGGCAGCAGGACGTGGCCGAGCTCTGCGAGATCGTCAGCGCCAACGGCCTCAGGGTCTTCGGGCCGTGGCGGACCTGACCGCGCCCGACTCTGGCGCATCCGGCCGGCTCGGCCTGGCCGACCTGCTCGGGCCGACCGAGATCAGGGCGCTCGCCGCCAAGCTCGGGCTGCAGCCGGCCAGGCGGCTCGGCCAGAACTTCGTGGTGGACGCCGGCACCGTCACCAGGATCGCCGCGCAGGCCGCGCTCGGCCCGCGCGACGTGGTGCTCGAGGTCGGCCCCGGCTTCGGCTCGCTCACGCTGCCGCTGCTCGCCGCGGCGTCCAGGGTGATCGCGGTCGAGGTCGATCCTGTGCTCGGCAAGCAGCTGCCGGAAACCGTGGCCGAGCGGGCGCCGCGGCTGGCCGGCCGGCTCGAGGTGCTGGTGGCCGACGCGGTCCGGGTGACCGGCCTGCCAGGGCCGGCGCCGGACGTACTGGTCGCGAACCTGCCGTACAACGTCTCGGTGCCGGTGCTGCTGCACCTGCTTGGCACGCTGCCGTCGCTGCGCCGCGGCCTGGTGATGGTGCAGGCCGAGGTCGCCGACCGGATGAGCGCGCCGCCTGGCAGCCGGGTCTACGGCGTGCCGTCGGCCAAGCTCGCCTGGTACGCCGAGGTCCGGCGGGCCGGGTCGGTGCCGCGCAGCGTGTTCTGGCCGGTGCCGCGGGTCGACTCAGGCCTGGTCGAGTTCACCCGCCGCAGCATTCCGGTTGGCCCGGCTCACCGGGCGGGTCAAGGGGCGTCGTCCGCACAGGGCCCCACGGTCGGCCGGCCCGAGGTGTTCGCGGTCATCGACGCTGCCTTCTCGCAGCGCCGCAAGACGCTCAGGTCGGCGCTAGCCAGCCTGGCGGGCTCGCCTGCTGCCGCCGAACGCGTGCTCGGCGCGGCCGGCCTCGACCCTGGCCTGCGCGGCGAGGCGCTGGCGGTCACCGACTTCGCCAAGATCGCCGCGGCACTGGCGTGGGGTGCTGATTCGCCAGGCTGACGGCGGCCGGCTGGTCAGATCGAGGATCGCTCGGCCAGCTCCGAGGACGGCGGCAGCCAGCGGGCGTAGTCCTCCCTGACAAGCTCGCGAAGTTCCCAGGGTGAGTCAGCGGTCAGGATCTTCGTGGGCTCGCCGACCCTGGTGGCGCGGAATACCTCGCCGTTGAAGTCGAACATGTACGCGCCATCCCAGTGCCAGGCGGCGTCGGCAAGCTCGGACGCCTCGCTTGGGGTCATGCCCTTCCGAGTGGTCATGACCGTCAGCATACGTCTGCAGTCGAGTACATACAAGTGGAGCTGACCACAGGTATGGTGCATCGTTGCAGGTCAGCTAGCCTCGTGGGATGTTCGCGCCGGACGTGCCGAAATGGCGGCAGCTCAGCGACCTGCTCAGGCAGCGCATCGAGTCCGGCGAGTACCAGCCAAGGCACCCGATCCCGTCTGAGCACGAACTGGTCCAGGAGACCGGGCTATCCAGGTCCACGGTCCGCAAGGCGGTCGGCGCGCTGAAGGCCGACATGTGGGTCTACTCGGTGCACGGCCTCGGCGTCTTCGTCTCCCCGGCCGCCGACCGTCAGCACGGGCAGCCGGACTAGCGCAGATGCCGTTCGGCCGCACTTGTCGTGCTGCGGCATAGGATCATCTGATCGTGAGCCAAGTGGCCAGCCAGACGTCGGCGGCGGTGACGGTCCGGGTGCCGGCGAAGATCAACCTGCAGCTTGCCGTCGGGCCGCTCGGCGAGGACGGGTACCACCCGCTGGTCACGGTCTTCCACGCGATCTCGCTGTTCGACACCATCACGGTGCGGCCCGCCGACCGTACCAAGGTGACGGTGGCCGGCGAAGACGCCGCCGCGGTGCCGCTCGGGCACACCAACCTGGCGGTGCGGGCGGCCAGGCTGCTGGCAGGCGCCATCGGCCGCAAGGGCGCCGGCCAGGCCGGCGTGCACATCGACATCGGCAAGCGCATCCCGGTGGCGGCCGGCCTGG
The DNA here is from genome assembly GCA_030039155.1 of Streptosporangiaceae bacterium. Classification (GTDB taxonomy): domain Bacteria; phylum Actinomycetota; class Actinomycetes; order Streptosporangiales; family Streptosporangiaceae; genus JOPF074. The sequence goes on from JASHQL010000487.1 coordinate 2,221, forward strand.
CCGGCGGCAGCGCGAACGCCGCCGCCACCCTGGTCGCCTGCAACGAGCTGTGGGAAGCCGGGCTGAGCCAGGACGAGCTCGCCGATGTCGCCGCCGAGCTTGGCAGCGACGTGCCGTTCGCGCTGGTCGGCGGGACCGCGGTCGGCCGCGGCAGGGGCGAGCAGCTCACCCAGGCGCTGGCCGCCGGCAGCTACCACTGGGCGCTGGCGTTCGCCCCGCGCGGCGTGTCGACGCCTGACGTCTACGCGGCCTTCGACCGGCTGTCCGCCGCGGCTGCCGCCGACTCCGCTGCCGCCGACTCCGCCGCCGACTCCGCCGCCGGCCCGGCGCTGCCGCAGCTCAGCGGCGAGCTGATGACCGCGCTGCGGTCTGGCGACCCGGCCAGGATCGGCCCGGCGCTCAGCAACGACCTGCAGCCGGCCGCGATCGCGCTCAGGCCGGGACTGCGCCGCACGCTGGCGGCCGGCCTGGAGTACGGCGCGCTCGGCGGCATCGTCTCCGGATCCGGCCCGACCTGCGCGTTCCTTGCCGCCGACGCCGCCCACGCCAGGGAGATCGCGGTCGGGCTGACCTCGGCCGGGGTGTGCCGTTCGGTGGCCAGGGCGCACGGACCGGTGCCTGGCGCGGCGATCGTGCCGCCTGCCCGATGACCGCGGCCCAGAACCTGGTCAACCTCGAGCTCGCCAGCAAGGCCTACGGCGAGCGAGTGCTGCTCGACCAGGTATCGCTGGGCGTCTCCGCCGGGCAGCGCATCGGCGTGGTCGGCAGCAACGGGGCTGGCAAGACCACGCTGCTCGCCGCCCTGGCCGGGCTCGCCGTGCTGGACGCTGGCCGGGTGACCAGGGCAAGCGGCGTCACCGTCGGCTACCTGCCGCAGGCCGAGGAGCTTGCCGGGACCGCCGGGCAGCTGGTGTTCGGCTCGCTGCCAGAGCACGAGTGGGCGGCCGACCCGCGCAGCAGGTCGGTCATCACCTCGCTGCTGGCCGGCCTCGACCTGTCCGCGGACGTGGCGAAGCTGTCAGGAGGTGAGCGGCGCAGGATCGCGCTCGCCGCGCTGCTGCGCGGCGGCAGCGACCTGCTGCTGCTCGACGAGCCGACCAACCACCTGGACATCGAGGCCATCACCTGGCTGGCGGGCTACCTGCGCGAGCACGCAAGAAGCTACGTGGTAGTCACGCACGACCGCTGGTTCCTCGACGAGGTGACCGAAAGGACCTGGGAGGTGGCCGGCGGCGAGGTGCACCGCTACGACGGCGGCTACTCCGCCTACGTGCTGGCCAGAGCCGAGCGGGCCAGCCTGGCCGAGGCGGCTGACCTGCGGCGGCGGAACCTGCTGCGCAAGGAGCTGGCCTGGCTCAGGCGCGGGCCGCCGGCCAGGACCAGCAAGCCGAAGTTCCGGATCGCCGCGGCCAACGCGCTGATCGCCGGCCAGCCGCCGGCCAGGGACACCGTCGAGCTGGCCAGGCTGGCGTCGGCCAGGCTGGGCAAGACGGTGCTCGAGCTTGCCGACGTGAGCCTGCGGGCGGGCGGCCGCACGCTGCTCGACGACGTCAGCTGGCAGCTCGGCCCCGGCGAGCGGGTCGGCATCGTCGGCGTCAACGGCAGCGGCAAGACCTCGCTGCTGCGGCTGCTGGCGGGCCAGCTCGCCGCGGAGCCAGGAATCAGCACGTCCGGTGAGGTCAAGACCGGCAGCACGGTGCGGCTCGGCTCGCTCACCCAGGAGCCGGGCTGGCTCGACCCGCGGCTGCGCACGCTCGAGGCGGCGGAGCAGGTCAGGCAGGTGGCGGCCATCGGCAAGCACGACTGGTCGGCCAGTCAGCTGCTCGAGCGGCTCGGCCTTGGCGGGGAACGGCAGTGGACGCTGACCGGCGACCTGTCCGGCGGCGAGCGCAGGCGGCTGCAGCTGCTGCTGGTGCTGCTGGCCGAGCCGAACGTGCTGCTGCTCGACGAGCCGACCAACGACCTGGACATCGACACGCTCACCGAGCTCGAGGACATGCTGGACGGCTGGCCAGGCTCGGTCGTGCTGGTCAGCCACGACAGGTACTTCATCGAACGGGTCACCGACAAGGTGCTTGCGCTGATCGGCGGCAAGCTGGCGTTCCTGCCCGGCGGCGTGGACGAGTACCTGCGCAGGCTTGACCGGGCAAAGCCGGCCGGCGCCGAGCCTGGCAAGCCGCGGCCGGACAGCCAGCCGGCCAGCGCACCGGGCGCCGGCGTGTCGGCAGCGGAGCGGCGGGCCGGGCAGAAGGAGCTGACCAGGCTGGAGCGGCAGATCGGCAGGCTCACCAGGACCGAGGCCGAGCTGTCAGCGGCGCTGGCCGAGCACGCCACCGACTACGCCAGGCTGGTCGAGCTCGGCGACCTGCTGCGGGCCGCCAGGCACGAGCGGGCCGTGCTTGAGGAGCGCTGGCTCGAGCTGGCCGAGGAACTGGGCTAGCCGCGCTCCCCGGCCCGGTCGGCTGCCAGGAAGGCGCGCGCGATCACGGCGTAGCCCTGGTCGTTCGCGTGCTCGTTCGGCCCGACAGGCGGGCTGGCACACGCCCAGGTCAAGGTGCAGATCGTGGCCACGTTGCGCGGCAGCGTGCCAAAGCCTGGCAGCCAGCTCTTGTCGCCGAAGTTGCGGCTGTGGAAGGCCGAGAACACCGCGGCCAGCCTGGCATGGTAGTGCCGGTAGATGCGGATCAGCAGCGCGTTGTAGGCGGCGGCGGCCCGCTCGGCGAGCACCGCGACCTCCTTGCCCTCGAGCCCGTGCAGCCAGCCGGCCAGCTCGGGCACGTAGTAGCTCATGCCGATGATCGTGACGCTCTTCCCGGCCGCCGCTCGCAGCCTTGACATGATCGTGCGCAGGTCGGCCTGGGTCTGCCTGACCCGGCCGTGCATGCAGCCGAGCACATGCAGGATCGTCTGGTGCAGCACGCAGGAGTTCGGGTCGTTCGCGCCGATGTCGATGGTGACCAGCGCGATGTGGCCGCGATGGCGGTTCAGGAACCTGACCGCCTGGTTGAGCTGCGACCCGGCCGGGTACCGGCAGATGCCGCCCTTGATCATGGTGTGCGTCGTCTCGCCAGAGCAGCCGAGCTTCACCAGCCGCAGCCCGCTGTCGGTCCGGTGCAGCATGGCGTAGAGCTGGTTCGGATAGCCCTGGTCGGTCGGCACGCTGCTGCC
>JASHQL010000488.1 GCA_030039155.1 Streptosporangiaceae bacterium
CCGGTGTGCAGCAGGCCGAGCCTGACCCTGCGGCTGCACGGAACCGCGCCGCCGAACACCGCCGACGGAGCGCTCAGCGCGTGCCTGAAAGCATTGGTGAGCAGCTCAGATACCACCATCGTGATGTCGTCGGCCCGCTCGGTGACACCCCAGTTCGCCAGCGTCATAGCGGCGAACTTGCGCGCGTCGGTGACCGCGCGCGCGCCGGTCGGCGGGGTCCTGGTCGCCAGCCTGGGGAACCCGGCCGGGTCACTGAAGCCGTTCTGCCGGGCCGAGGCCGGCCGCCACGCGGTGACCCCGGCCATCTCGGCGGCCGGCTGCAGCCACTGCCAGCTGGTCATGCTGGCCGGCATGGCTGGTGCCATGTCGACCTGCTGCGCCACCGTTGCCATCAGCGGTCCCGCCATTTTGCATGTTCATTCAGCCGTAATGGCATCATCCTGCCTGTGTTCCCAATCGTTTGCAAGGGAGACTGGAGTATTGCAGGGGGCAGCGTGCACCAGGTGGGTTTGGCGGTGAGCGGCCGGTGAGCTGAGCTTCTGCCGTTCTCCGGCCCGCAAATGGGCTTATCAGTGCCGGAAACGGTGCAGTCGGCCGCGCCACGCGCGACGTATGTGGAATTGGTGTCGTAGCAGCAGCACCAAAGCCACATCCGTCGCTGCGCTGTGATCGTTTGCAGCCTTTCCGGCCCGGCGGCGAGCCTGGTCGCCCGGCTGGGCTGCGGCCGGCCGCCCGGCGGGCTAGAGCCGGAGCGTGAACCGGTCAGGATCCCGGTCGGGCCGGTCCGCTGGCGGCGCCGCCGGGTGCCCGACGCCGATCGCGCCCATCGGCTCCCAGCGCTCCGGCAGGCCGAGCGTGCTGCCCGCCACCTGCTGGCAGAACAGCGTGCTCGACACCCAGCAGGAGCCAAGTCCCTGCACCGCGAGCGCGACCAGCAGGTTCTGCACGGCGGCGCCCATGGAGACCAGGAACATCGACCGCTCGGCAGTGCTCCGGCGCTGGTCAGGGTAGGCGTTCGCGGCTTCGGAGAGCAGGCAGGGCACGATGATCAGCGGTGCCTTGCGCAGCGGCTCGCCGCGCCTGACCCGCCTGGCGATCTGCTCCTCGGTGAACCCGTCGCCGCGCAGGTCCGCCTGCCAGGCATCGAGCATCGCGTCAAGCAGCGCGGTCCTTGACTCGGCCGAGTCAAGCACGGCGAACCGCCACGGCTCGCTGTGGTGCGGCGCTGGCGCGCAGAGCGCGGCGGCGATCGCCCGGCTGACCGCTTCGCCGTCGACCGGGTCGCCGGTGAACTCCCGCACGGTCCTGCGCGATGCGAGCACGTCCGCGGCGCCGAGCCTGAACATATCCTCGGCGGCCGGCCTGATCAGCGCCGCGGCACCGGGGCCCGGCTCGCTGGTGACGAGCTCGGGCAGACCGCGCACAACCGCGACGGGAATCTGCGCGGTCTTGCCCTTGACCAGGTCGGCCGCGGCGGCAATCTCGTCGGCCACCGCGGCGATCGTGACCTCGAGCGTGTTGCCGAACGTGTCGGCCTGGCCGCGGTGATCCCGCAGCGGCCGCAGGCCGGCCGCGCCGATGGCGGTGTCGGTCTGGCCGGTGCGCCACGGCCTGCCCATGGTGTCGGTGATGACCACGCCGACCTGGGCACCGGCGAAACGCAGGAAGTCTGCCTGCAGCCTGGCCGCCGACGCGTCCGGGTCCACCGGCAGCAGCACCACGGTGCCCGGCGCGGTGTTCGAGGCATCGACTCCTGCGGCAGCGAGCACGAGGCCGTGCCGGGTCTGGCAGATCCTGGTCGGGCCGCGGCGCGCCACCACCCGCACGGTCTCGGCGTCGATCGCCGACTCCCTGTCGGCGTGCAGCACCCGGCCCTCGGCCTTGCTGATGATCTTCGAGGTGATGACGACGATGTCGCCGTCGGCCAGGCCAGGTCCGGCCGCGGCCGCTGCCACGATCATCGGCGCGAGGTCGGCGCCCGCGCCGATCTCGGGCAGGCCGGTGACCGGCAGCACCTGCAGCCCGCCGACCCCGGTCACCGGCTGACCTGCCTGGCCAGGTCCACCGCCGCGGCGGCGATGTCGGCCGCCAGGGCCGGCGTGCTCATGTACAGCGGCCTGGCCCTGACCTCGATGCCGGCCAGCTCCGGCGCGTCGACCGCCTGCTTGTCCTGGGTGTCCACCAGCCAGCCGTCAAGCAGGCCAGGCCCGTAGTGCGCGGCGACCGCGGTCGCGGTGGTCGGCACGCCGATCGCGGCCAGGCACGCGTCGGCCATCCCGCGCACCGGTGCGCCGCCGATGATCGGGGAGACGCCCACCACTGCCTTGGCCGAGACGGCCTCGGCGATGCCCGGCACGGCCAGGATCACGCCGATGCTGACCACCGGGTTCGACGGCGGCAGCAGCACGAAGTCGGCGGCCGCGATGGCCTCCAGCACGCCAGGCGCCGGCCTGGCCGACTCCGCCCCGGCCGGTGTGATCCTGCGGGCAGGCACCGCCGCGTGCAGCCTGACCCACCATTCCTGGAAGTGCACGGTGCGCTCGGCGCCGTCTGCCTCGATGGTGACCTCGGTCTGCACCCGGTCGTCGGTCATCGGCAGCAGCCTGACCCCCGGCCGCCAGCGGTCGCAGAGCATCGCGGTGATCTCCGACAGCGGCCGGCCCTCCGCGAGCAGCTTGCTGCGCACGATGTGCGTCGCCAGGTCGCGGTCGCCCAGGCCGAACCAGCCGGGCCCGGTGCCGTACTCGGTCAGCTCGGCCAGCACGGTGAACGTCTCGTCGCTGCGTCCCCAGCCCTGCTCGGCGTTGATGCCGCCGCCCAGGGTGTACATCACGGTGTCCAGGTCGGGGCTGACGTGCAGGCCGAACAGCGTGATGTCGTCGCCGGTATTGCCGATCACGGTGATCTCGGCGTCGGGCTCGGCCGCCCGCAGCCCCTGCAGGAACCTGGCGGCGCCGACGCCGCCGGCCAGCACAGCAATGCGCATGCCCGCAGTCTCGCAGGTGGCCCGGCGAGCTGCCGCGCACCCCCTGGGGCGGCTGTGGCCGGCGGGCTACAGTCCGCGCACGGTCCTCGTTCCCCGGAAAAATGTCGGCGGGACTTTCTGGCCATCGGTGGGCAACCGGGTGGCCATTATCACCTATCTCCCTTGACGCCATGCAAGACACGCGCGTGTAATTTCAACTATGTAATTCTCGCTCACGAGGGTAGCTGGGGCGGGACCACGGGGTCTTGATCGGGCAGGAGGTGCGCAGTGACAGACGTCATCGTCTCGCTGGTGCACGACGCATTCGGCATCGGCGCTGATGACGCCGGAGAGCTTGGCTGGCAGGATCGCGCGCTCTGCGCGCAGACAGATCCCGAGGCGTTCTTCCCGGAGAAGGGCGGCTCCACCAGGGAGGCCAAGCGGGTCTGCCGCAGCTGTGAGGTGCGTGCCGAATGCCTTGGCTACGCGCTCGAGCACGATGAGCGCTTCGGCATCTGGGGTGGCCTGTCTGAGCGGGAACGCAGGCGGCTGAAGCGCCAGGCCGGGTAACCGGCGGGCGGCCGGCCCCGCCGTCGCCAAGTCGGTCTGGCCATCGGCTGCTCTGGAGCTAGCACAAACAAGCGGGTTGCCGGGCTTGCCAAGCCCGGCAACCGTGCGTGTCGGATTCGCGTATTGTTCCTGGTACCCCTCGCCAGGCAAGACGGTGCCGACCTGCTGCCCTGTCTTGCCTGCCATCCCGAGCAGCAGGCGGACCGCTTCTTGTCGCCAAACGATTCCTATCCGCAGCACGTTGTCACGGCGGTGATCGTCGCACACGACGGTGCTAGCTGGCTTCCCAGCGTTCTCGACGCCGTCATCGGCCAGGCAAGACCGGTGCAGCGGGTTGTCGCGGTCGACACCGGCAGCCGGGATCGCAGCGGCTCGGTGCTGGCCGGCAAGCTCGGCCAGCAGGTGGTGTTCGGCATGGACAGGACCACCGGCTACGCGGCCGCGGTACACCGGGCGCTGCGGCACAAGGCGGCGAGCGCGCCGGTGCCGGCGCAGGACGCGCGCGGCGGTACCGAGCGGGTGGAATGGATCTGGCTGCTGCACGACGACTGCGAGCCGGCGCCCGATGCGCTCGAGCAATTGCTCAGGGGCGCGGCGGAGACGCCGGGCGCGGCCGTGCTCGGCCCGAAGGTGAAGGACTTCACCGACCGGCGGGTGATCCTCGAGGCCGGGCTGGCCATGGACACCGTCGGCCGCAGGGTGACCGGCATCGAGCCGCGCGAGGTCGACCAGGGCCAGCACGACGGTGACCGTGACTGCATGGCGGTCAGCAGCGCGGGCATGCTGGTCCGCAGGGACGTCTGGGACCGGGTCGGCGGCTTCGACCCCGGCATGGCGCTGTTCGGCGAGGACATCGACCTGTGCTGGCGGGTGCATGCGGCCGGCTACCGGGTCCGGGTGATTACCGACGCGGTCGTGTACCACGTGCAGGCCGCGAGCAAGCGCAAGCGCGCCATCTCGGTCGGCCGCAGGGAGAAGCTGCTGAGCCGCCGGAACAGCCTGCTCACCCTGCTCGGCAACCTGCCGGGCCCGCAGATGCTCGGCTGCCTGATCGGGAACGTGACCATCTCGGTGCTGCGCACGCTGTTCTACCTGGTCGCCAAGCGCCCGGCGGCCGCGCTTGACGAGTCCGCCGCGGTGTCCACCGTGATCTTCCACCCGCTCCGGCTTGGCAGGGCGCGGCGGCGCCGGGCGCGGGGACGGCGGGCTGCCTACGGCCAGGTGCGGGCGGACATGCCGCAAGGCCACTCGGTCCGCAGGATGGCCGAGTTCATCGCCGCTTCGCTGTCGCACTCGGCGCAGCTGGACACCGCGGGGATGCACCACGCCTCTGACGACCCGTCCGAGGACGACTCGCTGCTCACCGACACCGGCATCGTGCAGCGGGTGCTGACCAGCCCGAGCGTGCTGCTGCTTGCCGGGCTGCTGGTGATCGCGCTGGTGGCCGAGCGGTCCTTGCTCGGGGCCGGGCTGCTTGGCGGCGGGGCGCTGCCGCCCGCCTGGGGCGGCTCGGCCGGGCTGTGGGGCCAGTACCTGCAGGGCTTCCACTCCGCCGGGGTCGGCTCGACCACGCCGACGCCGCCGTACGTGGCGATGGTGGCGGTGCTGTCGACCGTGCTGTTCGGCAAGCCGTGGCTGGCCATCGATGTGATCCTGCTCGGCTGCGTGCCGCTCGCCGGGGCCACCGCGCTGCTCGCGGTCCGCCGGGTGACCAGGTCGGTGCCGGTGCGGATCTGGACCGCGGCGGCGTACGCGCTGCTACCGGTGGCGACCGGCGCGATCGCGGCCGGCCGGTTCGGCACCGCGGTGGCGTTCGTGCTGCTGCCGGTGATCGCCCTGCAGGCGAGCCGGATGTTCACCGAGTCGGCCAAGCTGGCCAGGCGCGCGGCCTGGGCGACCGGGCTGGCCGTGACCGTGGCCGCCGCGTTCGTGCCGTTGCTGTGGCCGATGGCGGTGGTGGCGGCGGTGCTGGCGATCGCGGCGTTCCGCAGTCGCAGCAGGCGGCTGTTGCCGAACCTGGCGATCGCCGTGCTGGCGCCGCCGGTGTTGCTGCTGCCCTGGACCGCCCAGCTGCTCGGGCATCCCTCGCTGCTGTTGCTCGAGGCCGGGGTGCAGCGGCAGGGCCTGGCCAGCCAGCTGCTGCCCGCTAAGTCGCTGCTGCTGCTGAATCCAGGCGGGCCTGGGGTGCCGCCGTTCTGGGCGGCCGCCGGGCTTGCCGTCGCGGCACTGGCCGCGCTGCTGGCGCCGCGGCGCCGGGTGCTGGTCAGGACCGGCTGGATCGTCGCAGTCTTCGG
>JASHQL010000489.1 GCA_030039155.1 Streptosporangiaceae bacterium
CAGCAGCGGGATCGCCATCCAGACCGAGCCGTTGCTGCTCGCCGCGGTCGCGGTCGGGCTGGTGCTGCTCGCGCTGCTGGCGCTGGCCGCCCAGGGTGCCGTCGCGGCCAGGCACGGCGCGGCTCGCGCGCTGCGGATCGGTGAGTAACGATGCAAGACGTACAGGGAGGCGATCAGCGGTGAGCAGCGAAGAGGTGTCTGGCGCCGGCGTCACGGCCGCGACCAGCATCGCCGAGCTGGGCGTCGAGGCAGCGGGCCGCCGCAGCGCGTACGGTGCGGGAGCGCTGATCATGTGCGACCGGGTGGTGCGCATCTATACCGGCGAGGGCATCGAGGTGCAGGCGCTGCAGGGCCTTGACCTGCTGATCGAGCAAGGCGAGCTGACCGCGATGGTCGGTGCGTCCGGCAGCGGGAAGTCCACCCTGATCAACATCCTGGCCGGGCTTGACACGCCCACGGCCGGCACCGTGCGGGTGGCCGGGCACGACCTGGGCTCGATGGGCGCCGGCGAGCGGCTGAACTACCGGCGCACCGAGGTCGGCTTCGTCTGGCAGCAGACCTCGCGGAACCTGCTGCCCTACCTGACCGGGCGGCAGAACGTGACGCTGCCGATGCAGTTCTCCAGGATGAGCAGGCGGCGGCGGGCGCAGCGCGCTGACGAGTTGCTCGCCGCGCTCGGCGTCGTGCACTGCGCGGACCGCACGCCGGAGCGGATGTCGGGCGGCGAGCAGCAGCGCACCGCGATCGCGACCGCGCTGGCGAATGGGCCGAGCGTGATGCTCGCGGACGAGCCGACCGGCGAGCTCGACAGCGCGACCGCGCGCGACGTGTTCGCGGCGCTGCAGACCGCCAACACCGACCTCGGCGCGACGATCCTGGTGGTCACCCACGACCCTGCGGTGTCCGCGCAGGTGCGGCGTACCGTGAAGATCAGGGACGGCAGGACCAGCAGCGAGACGCTGCGGCATGTGCAGGCCAACGAGGATGGCGAGGCGACGCACCACGCGGTGGAGTACGCGGTGCTCGACCGGGCCGGCCGGGTGCAGCTGCCGCGGGACATGACCGAGCCGCTCGGCATGCGCGACCGGGTGAAGCTGGAGGCCGAGCCCGATCACATCGGCGTCTGGCCAGACGACCAGGCCGGCCGGGACGAGGCGAACGGGGGGGCGGCGCGATGAGCGAGCCGAGATCGGCCACCGCGGCCGGCAGCGCGGTCAGCGACTCCTCGGTGATGGCGCATGTCAGTGACGTCACCCGCACCTTCACCGGAGCCGGCGTGCCGGTGCACGCGCTGCGCGGCGTGTCGATGACGATCAGGCGCGGCCAGCTCGTCGCGCTGGCAGGCCGGTCGGGCTCGGGCAAGACCACGCTGCTGAACATCGTCGGCGGCCTCGACCTGCCGGACAGCGGCGAGGTGCACGTGGCGGGGCAGAGCCTGACCGCGATGTCCGAGCGCGACCGCACCGTGCTGCGGCGCAGCACGGTGGCCTTCATCTTCCAGTCGTTCGGGCTGATCCCGATGTTGTCGGCAGCCGAGAACGTGGGCGTGCCGCTGCGCATCGCCGCGGTCAGGGCGCGCGAGCGGGAGGAGCGGGTCGCGCTGATGCTCAGCATCGTCGGCCTCGAGGAGCACGCCAGGCAGCGGCCGAACGAGCTGTCCGGCGGGCAGCAGCAGCGGGTGGCGATCGCCAGGGCGCTGGCCGGCAAGCCGCAGTTGCTGATCGCGGACGAGCCGACCGGGCAGCTCGACTCCGATACCGGCAGGCAGATCATGCGGCTGCTGCGCACGGTGGTCCAGGTCGAGGGCATCACCGCGCTGGTCGCCACGCACGACAGCGCGCTGTTCGAGCTGGCAGACGAGGTGTACCAGCTGGAAGACGGCCGGCTCGTCACGCCGTGAGCTTTGCCTCAGGCCCGCCGCGCGGCGCCGTGCGGGTGCCGCAGCGGGTTCGCCGGCTCGCGGCAGGCCGGGCGGTGCGCCCGGTCTGGCTGAACGACGTCGGCGGCGTCACCTTCGAGGTGGGCAGCGGCGGCCGGCGCAGCTTCGTGAAATGGGCGCCGGCCGGCACCGGCAGTGACCTGCGGGCGGAGGCAGCGCGAATGCGCTGGGCCGGCCGGTTCAGCCCGGTACCGCGGGTGCTCGATGACGGCTGCGACGAGACCGGCTGCTGGCTGGTGACCTGCCCGCTGGCCGGCCAGATGGCCTGCGCCGACCGGTGGAAGCAGCAGCCGGCCAGGGCGGTGCGTATCGTCGGCGAGGGGCTGCGCGCCATGCACGACGCGCTCCCGGCGGCGGACTGCCCGTTCTCCTGGGCTGCCGCGGACCGGCTGGCCGCGGTCAGGTCGCGGGCCGCGGCGGGCTGGCTTGACCCGGCCGGCTGGCACCCGTGCCATCAGCAGCTCAGCGTGGCCGAGGCGGTCGGCCTGCTGAGCGCCATCCCGCCGGCCGACCGGCAGGTGGTCTGCCACGGCGACGCCTGCGTGCCGAACACGCTGATCACCGACGACGGCCTGCTGTCCGGCCATGTCGACCTCGGCGACCTCGGCGTCGCCGACCGCTGGGCGGACCTGGCGGTGGCCACCTGGAGCGTGAGCTGGAACTTCGGCACCGAGTGGGAGCCGGCGCTGCTCGACGCCTACGGCGTCGACTACGACGAGGAGCGGACCAGGTATTACCGGCTGCTGTACGGCGTGGGCTGATGCGGCGGGCCGGTTACAGCTGCGCGGTGACGGCCTTGACCTCGGTGTAGGCCTCAAGCACCTCGTGGCCCATCTCCCTGCCCCAGCCCGACTGCTTGTAGCCGCCGAACGGCAGCGCGGCGTCGAACACGTTGTAGCAGTTGATCCAGACCGTGCCGGCCCTGATCTTCTTGGCCAGCGCGTGCGCCTTGGAGATGTCCTTGGTCCAGATGCCGGCGCCGAGCCCGTAGGTGGTGTCGTTGGCCTCGGCGGCGATCTCGTCCAGGCTGCTGAACGGCTCCGCGACCACGACCGGCCCGAAGATCTCCTCGCGGACGATCTTCATGTCCGGCCGCGTGTTGGTGATGACGGTCGGCTCGACGAAGTAACCGCGGTCGCCGACCCGGCCGCCGCCGGTCACGGCGGTCGCGCCTTCCTCCCGGCCCGACTCCAGGTAGCCGGTAACCCGGCGGAACTGCTCGTCGGAGACCAGCGGGCCCATCTGGGTGTCGGCGTCGAGCCCGGAGCCGATCTTGATCGACTTGGCGATCTCGGCGACGCCCTCGACGACCTCGTCGAACCTGTCCTGCTGCACGAACAGCCGAGAGCCGGCCACGCAGCACTGGCCGTGGTTGAAGAAGATCGCGTTCGCGGCGCCCGCGACCGCGTCGTCCTGGGCGTCGCTGAACACGATGTTCGGGCTCTTGCCGCCGAGCTCGAGCGAGACCTTCTTCAGGTTGCCGGTCGCGGCCGCCACGATCAGCCTGCCGACCTCGGTCGATCCGGTGAACGCGACCTTGTCCACGTCGTCGTGCGCGGCCAGCGCCGCCCCGGCCGTCTCGCCGTAGCCAGGTACCACGTTGACCACGCCGTCGGGAATCCCGGCCTCGGCGATCAGCTCGGCCAGCCGCAGCGCGGTCAGCGGGGTCTGCTCGGCCGGCTTGAGCACCACGCAGTTCCCGGTGGCCAGCGCCGGCCCGAGCTTCCACGCGGCCATCAGCAGCGGGAAGTTCCACGGGATGATCTGGCCGACCACGCCGACCGGCTCGCGCAGCGTGTAGGAGTGGAAGTTGGCGCCCGGCATGTACGGCACCGAGATGTTGATGGTGTTGCCCTCGATCTTGGTGGCCCAGCCGGCCATGTAGTGGAACAGGTCGGCCGCCAGCGGGACGTCGGCGGCCTGCGCCACCAGGTACGGCTTGCCGTTGTCGAGCGACTCGAGCTGGGCGAGCTCGTCGGTGTGCTCGAGGATCAGGTCGCCGATCCGCCAGATGAGCCGGCCACGCGCGGACGCGGTCATCCGGCTCCACGGGCCGTCTTCGAAGGCCCGGCGGGCGGCCCGCACCGCCCTGTTGATGTCCTCGGCGTCGCCCTCGGCGACCCGGGCGAGCGTCTCGCCGGTGGCCGGGTTCGGCGTCTCGAACGTCTTGCCCGACGCCGCATTGACCCACTGGCCGTCGATGAACATCTGCCGTGGCGCGCCGATGAACTCCTCGACGCTGCGTTCCAGGGTCACTGTCATGGGTGCACTGCCTCCCTCGCCTGGCGCGGCGGGTTCGGCGGCGTGCTCGCGGTCAGCCGCCAGCTGCCGCGCTCGTGCCAGGCATGCCTGGCTGTTGATTCCGGTAGTCACAATGTGACATCCGGAGCACGGGCAGCACAAGGCTTGGCCGGCCCGTAGCGGGCAGGCTCCAGGGCCGTGCGGCCCCGGAGGCCTGCCGTAGCCGGACGGCCTGGCCGGTCAGCCTTTGGCGATCATGACCTCGGTGGCCTTGATGACGACCGACACCTCGTCGCCTTCCTTCAGCTTCATCCGCTCGCGGGACGCGTCGGTGATGGCGGCGGTGACGGTGCCGGCGTCCACCTTGACCGTCAGCTCGGCCATCACGGTGCCGGACTTCACGTTCTTGACCTTGCCCTTGAGGCTGTTGCGTGCGCTCAGTTCCATCGTTTCCCCCCGTCTCGTCGATGATGTGCTGCCCTGCCCGCTGTACCCGCTGGTCACGGCGCGTACACGGTGACGTCGCCAGGCGCGACCTGCGCCCACAGCTCGCCTCCTTCGTCAAGCCGCAGCTCATCCACGGCCGCGGGGGAGACGTCGGCGATCACCGCTGGCGTGCCGTCGAGCCGCACCCTGACCCGGTCGCCCATCAGGTCCACCGCGCTGATCTGCCCGGCCCACGCGTTCGGCCGCGGTCGCTCTGGTGCCTTCCTGCCCACCGCCACCGCGGCCGGCGGCACCACGGCAAGCGCTGCGCCAGCCGACGGCCCGCCGCCCTGGGTGAGCAGCTCGCCGCCGTCGTCGAGCCGGATGGCCCGGCCGGCCACCGTGCCGCGCAGCAGGTTCACCCCCACCAGATCGGCCACGTACCGTGATCGCGGCCTGGCGGTTACCTCGGCGGGCGTGCCGGACTGCATGATCCCGCCGTCCTCGATCACCACCATCTGGTCGGCGAGCGCCACCGCGTCCAGCAGGTCGTGGGTGACCAGCACATTTGCCGAGTTCGATGACCTGAGCAGCTGCCGCAGATGGCGGCGGATTTCGGTCTTGGTGGACACGTCGAGCGCGGCAAGCGGCTCGTCGAGCAGCAGCAGCCTGGGCTCGGTCACCAGTGCCCTGGCCATCGCCACGCGCTGCTGCTGGCCGCCGGACAGGGCGCCCGGCCTGGCCTCGGTGAGCCCGGCCAGGCCGACCCGGTCCATCGCGGTTGCGGCCCTGGCTCGCGCCAGCGCCTTGGGCATGCCGCGGGAGCGCAGCCCGAACGCGACGTTCTCCAGCGCGGTCAGGTGCGGAAACAGCAGGTAGTCCTGGAACATCAGCGCCACCGGCCGCTTGTCCGGCGGGATCCTGGTGCGGGCTGCCGGGTCGTCGAGCACCGTCCCGTCGAGGACGATCCGCCCGCCCGCCAGCGGCAGCAGCCCGGCCAGCGCGCGCAGCACGGTGGACTTGCCGGCTCCGTTCGGGCCGAGCAGCGCGGCCACCTGGCCTGGCCTGACGGTCAGCGCTGCGTCCAGGCTGAGCCGGTCAAGCCGCAACTGCAGGTCGGCGGCGAGGCCTGCCGGTCCGGTCACGTGCTGGACCGGTCCCTGGTCACGATCATCACGGTGAGGCTGACCAGCACCAGCACCAGGCTCAGCCCGATCGCCTCTGGCAGCATGTTCGAGCTCTGGCTGACATAGATCGCAAGCGGCGCCGTCTGGGTCACGCCAGGCAGGTTGCCCGCGAAGGTGATGGTGGCGCCGAATTCGCCGAGCGCGCGCGACCAGGTGAGCACGCCGCCGGCCGCCAGCGACGGCCAGATCAGCGGCAGCGTCACCCGCCTGAACACCGTCCACCGGCTGGCACCGAGGCTGCGGGCCGCGTCCTCCAGCTTGGTGTTCATCGACCTGAGCCCCGACTCAAGCGTGATCACGAAGAACGGCATGGCCACGAACGCCTCGGCGACGATGACGCCGGGCAGGCTGAACGGCAGTGAGATGCCGAACGCGTGGTTCAGCGGCTCGCCGATCAGCCCGCGCCTGCCGTAGGCGAGCAGCAGTGCGATACCGCCGACCACCGGCGGCAGCACCATCGGCAGCGTGCAGAGCCCGCGCAGCAGGGTCTTGCCAGGGAACCTGCCGCGGGCCAGCAGCCAGGCCAGCGGGAAGCCGAAGCACAGCGCCAGCGCGGTGGTGGACAGCGAGGCGATCAGCGACAGCCTGAGCGCGTCGGTCGAGGTCTTGCTGGTGATGACGCTGCCCATGCTGCTCCACGGCGTGCGGAAGATCAGCCCGGTCAGCGGGAAGATGAAGAACAGCGCGGTGATGGCGGCCAGGCACAGCACCACCAGGTTGACCGGCTGCCGCGAGCTGCGCATGGGCTAGTGCGAGGCGGCCGGCATGAAGCCGTAGCTGGCCAGCACCTGCTGGCCCTTGGCGCTGAGCACGTAGCTGACGAACGAACTGGCGCCGGCCTTGTTCGGCGCGTCGGTCAGCCGGGCGATCGGGTAGTCGGCGACCACGTTGTCCTTCGCCGGGATCGGCACGCCGCCGACCTTGCTGCCGCCGGCCTTGACGTCGGTCACGTACACCACCCCGGCATCGGCCTCGCCGAGCGACACCTTGGTGACCACGCCGGTCACGCTGGTCTCCTCGCTGACCGGCTTGACCGTGACCCCTGCCTTCTTGAACACCTGGCTTGAGTACGCGCCGCACGGCACGGCAGGGGCGCAGACCGCGACCTTGATGCTCGGCTCGGCCAGGTCACTCACCGACTTGATATGGTGCGGATTGCCCGCCTCGGTGACGATCTCCAGCTTGTTCCGCACGAAGATCTTCGGCGTGCCCTCGGTCATCTTGTCGCCGCTGACCGTGTCCATGTTGGCGGTGTTCGCCGAGGCGAAGACGTCGGCGCTGACACCCTGCTTGATCGAGGTAGCCAGCGAGGAACTGCCGCCGTAGCTGAACTTGACCGTGGTGCCGGGGTGCGCCAGCTCGAAGTCCTTGCCGATCTTGTCGAAGGCGCCCTTGAGCGACGCGGCGGCGAGCACGATCACCGTCCCCGACGGCTTGCCGCTGCTGGCCGAACTGCTCGGGCCAGAAGACCCGCACGCCACGACCACTGCCGTGAGCACTGCCAGGCACAGCGCGCGGAGCCAGCGCGCAGCCATCCCCCGATAGCCCGACATGCGATTCCCCCCGGATCAGGCCAGCTAGTCGCTGTGTGTCTACCCAGGCGAAATGGCGGCCTAACTGCGGGCCGGCCCGGCTAGCGCCGGGTCCCGGCCGCGGCCGAGCTGACGTCGTCAAGGAAGCTCAGCGTGGCCGATGCCGTCGCCCGCCGCCAGGCGAGCAGCACCGCGTCGAATCCGGTCTGCTCCGGCCGGTCGGCCGCCATGGCCTTGGCGATCGGCGCGAGCAGCGACCGCTGGCGGCGCAGCAGGTCGGTGTTGTCCTGGCCGGCCCGGTCAAGCAGCGCGAGCTTCAGCAGCAGCTGCGAGCGGACCTCGCGAACATGCTGCACCGGGGTATCGAGCCAGCGCGCCGCCGCCAGCGTGCCGCGGCCGGCTGCCCGGTAGATGGTCCGCTGCGGCCCGCGGCCAGGCTCCACGGCGTCGGCGGCGATCAGGCCGGCGTCCTGCAGCCGGCCGATCGCCCGGTACACGATCGGCCGCGGGATCTGCCAGATCCGGCCCAGTTCGCCGTCGGGCGCGGTGAGCTGGCTGATGGCGAAGCCATGCGTCGGCCGCTCGCAGATGATGGCGAGCACCACCCACTCGGCCAGCGACAGCCCGGGGATCCCGGGCGCGTCCGGCTCGGCCGATTTCATGTGCCGAGCCTATCCGCCCGATGGCGGCGGGCCCGTGGATGCGGCCGCGCGTTGGCTGCTGGCCTGGCCGGCCCGGCACGAGTAGTCTCGTTGTTACTACACGGGTGTTGCTGCTGATGTTGACTCCAGGCGGGCAGGGGCAAGGTCGGTGACCGTCCAGCAGGTCAGCGAGGTGACCGGCGGGCAGCCGGAAATGATGGCGCCCGCACAGCCACGGCTGCGGCCGGTGCTCGGCCTGCTTTCCGACGGCACGCCCTACTTTGTCCCGCTTGGCGAGGTGGGCACCGACGGTCAGCTGGTGATCTGCCATTTGTGCGGCAGGTCGCTCAGGTCGGTCGCCGCGCACCTGCGGGTGCACGGCTGGACCAAGGCCGGCTACTGCGAGGCGTTCGGGCTCGAGCGGGGCCAGTCACTCGAGGCTGATCAGACGCGGAAGCTGCGGGCTGCCGCGTTCAGCGCGCGGCTGGTCTTCGAGCCCGCTGTGCGGTGCGGCAGCGCGGCCGGCCGGGCCAGGGCGGTGGCCGGCGAGCTGGCCAGGGATGCGGCGCTGGCGGCCACCGGCAGGCCGGTGCCGAAGCAACGGCAGCGCAAGGTACTCAGCGCGCTGCGATCGGTCGACAGGGCGAACGTCGCGCGCGCGAATGCGGGCCGCGCGGCGGCGCACAACGTGCAGGTCGCCAGCGAGGCGGCCGGGCGGCTCGGCTTCGCCGACATCGGTCAGCTCGTCGTCGCCAGGGTGCGGGCCGGCCTGAGCCTCGCCGCGATCAGCCGGGAGGCGGGCCTTGGCAAGGACTGGCTGTCCAGGCACCTGGCCGCGCTCGACCCGGCGGCTGCAAAGTTCGCGGCCGGCCACCGCGGCTGCCGCGCCGACGGCGCCGTCAAGCCCGCGGTGACCGCGCTCGGCTTTGC
>JASHQL010000490.1 GCA_030039155.1 Streptosporangiaceae bacterium
CGGACAACCCGGCGACGACGGCGAAGCTGCTGAAATACGCCATCTGCATGCGCGCGCACGCGGTTCCCTGGTTCCCCGACCCCAACGCCCAGGGCCACCTCGCGGTCAGTTTCCCGAAGGGCACCGGCCCGAACGACCCGCAGTACCTGGCCGCCAACCGCGCCTGCTCGGCTGACCTGCCTGGCAACGGCACCGGCCGCTGACCCCGCGACACAGCGGTGGCAGATCCCGGCAGCGCCCCCTTGGCGGACGGGGGTCTTCCAGACCGCGCAGGCAGGATGCCCGGCTGCTGGTCCGGCGGCGGCGCTAGAGCTGCTCGAGCACCGATGTCATCAGCGTCACCGAGTCGCCGGGGGACAGGGCAGCGCCCTGCAGGTTGCGGAAGAAGGTGGTGTACCGGTCGACCTCGGCGGTGTCCTCGATCCACACCACTCCGGTGGCGTACCCGATGGCGGCGATGTCGGGATCGGACGGGTGCGGGAAGCCAAGCAGGATGAATGGCAGGTCCATGACGATGTGCGCGCCGGCGCTGAACGGGATGACCTGCACGGATGTGGCGGGGGCCGAGCTGCGGTCGATGAGATGGCGGATCTGCTCGCGCATGATCTGCCGGCCGCCGACGAGGCGGCGCAGCGCGGTCTCGTCCAGGACCAGCCGCAGGTCGGGCGGGCTGGCGGCGGCGAGCCGTTGCCGCTCCATCAGCATCGCGACCATCTTGTCCACCGGACCCGGGTACCTGCCGGTCTCGGCCCGGCCGCCGGACACGACCGCGCGTGCGTAGTCCTGGGTCTGCAGCAGGGTCGGGATGCGGGCGACGCTGTACTGACTGATCTGCGAGGCGTCGCTTTCCATCCCGAGGTAGGTCGCCAGGTGCGGCTCTACGGTGTCGCCGTAGCTCTGCCACCAGCCCTTCTGCCGGGATTCGCGGGCCAGCTGGATCAGGCCCTCGCGCCGGTCCTCCGGCACGCCGTAGAGCCGCAGCAGGTCACGGACATCTCGCGGGGACACCGACACCCGCCCGGTTTCGATCCGGCTGATCTTCGACCCAGAGCAGTCGAGCCGTGCGCCGGCCTCATCACAGGTCAGCCCCGCCGCCTCGCGCAGCCGCCGCAACTCGGCTGCCAGCCGTCGCCGCCGGACCATCACTGAGCCCTCTCGCACCACCAGTCACGATGCCGGCCATGGTACCCATCAGCGACGAAGAACGGATCCCCGACCGGCCCGCGGCCTCCGAGATGGGATTTCGGCTGGGCTGCCGCCGTGCCGCGGCAGCCTATGAGTTCGCCGAACCCGCCTCGGCGGCCTTCCGCGTCAGCCGGGCGGCGGATCTGCGGCGGCGCTTGTCGCGTGCGTAGATGATGCCCGCCTTGCCGTCACCAGGGCCGCGGCGCTCAAGTTCGAACAGCGTGGTCGCCTCGATGAGATCGCTGAGCTTGGCGTAGCCGTAGCTGCGGGAGTCGAAGTCGGGGCGCTGGTTGGTGAGGATCTGGCCGACGCCCGCCAGCGGCGCCCAGCCGTCGTCGTCGGACGCCGCCTCGACGGCGCCGCGCACCAGGGTGACCAGCGCGGCGTCGCCCTTGAGCTGGGCCGCTGTCGCCCGCGGCACCGGCTTGGCCGCCTGGCCGGCCGGCGCGGCGATCTCCTCGTCGTAAGCCAGGTTCTCGATATAGATGAACTTGTCGCAGGCCGCGACGAACGGCTTGGGCGTCTTCCGCTCGCCGAACCCGTAGACGGTGAGGCCGGACTCGCGGATGCGGGCAGCCAGCCGGGTGAAGTCGCTGTCGCTCGACACGATGCAGAACCCGTCAAACCGGCCCGAGTACAGCAGGTCCATCGCGTCGATCACCATCGCCGCGTCGGTGGCGTTCTTGCCCCTGGTGTAGGCGAACTGCTGAATCGGCTGGATCGACTGGGCGAGCAGGTGGTCCTTCCAGCCCCGCAGGTTCGTGCCGGTCCAGTCGCCGTAGGCACGCTTGACATGCGCGGTGCCGTACTTCGCGATCTCCGCGAGCAGCCCCTCGATGATCGACGGCTGCGCGTTGTCGGCGTCGATGAGCACGGCAAGCCTGGCGGATGTCTCGTCGACCATTGCTGCCTGCTCCCGGTTATTGGCTGGACCTGTGCGTGCTTCGCTGGGGGACGGAACCGCCTGACCCCCGGTGACTACCCTCTCACCCCAGATGCTCCGCAGCGCTCCAGACATCCGGTTCGCGGTACTGTTCGGGCATGCTCGCCGGGCCGCGCCTTCGCCAGGTCGCGGTTGTCGCCGCAGACCGCGACGGAACGGCCGGCCAACTGCAGCGGGCATTCGGCTGGCCTGATCCGTTCCACGATCCCGGTCTGCGCACGTTCGGCTTGCAGAACGCGGTCTTCGCGGTCGGCGACACGTTCGTCGAGGTGGTGACGCCGGTGCAGCCGGTGACCACGGCCGGCCGGTACCTGCAGCGGCGCGGTGGCGACAGCGGCTACATGGCGATCTTCCAGGTGCCCGACCTCGCCCAGGCCAGGCGCCGGGTCGAGGCCGCGGGGATCCGGGTCGTGTTCACGGCCAAGGCAGCTGGCATCGAGGGCATACACCTGCACCCGAAGGATGTGCCAGGAGCGATCGTGTCGGTGGATTGCGCCGAGCCGCCAGAGTGCTGGCCTTGGGCCGGACCGCAGTGGACCGGGCAGGGCGCCGCGAACGGCGCGGCCGGCCTGGCCGGGCTGACGATCGAGGTGACCGATCCGGCCACCGCCGCGGCGAAGTGGGCCAGCGTCCTTGGCGTGGCAGCCGCCAGCGGCGGCGGCACGGCGACGATCAGGCTTGAGCATGCCGGGCAGGACCTGCGCTTTGTGCCGGTGGCCTCGGGCCGGGGCGAGGGCATCACCGAAGTCAGGCTGGCCGCCGAGCCTGACCTGCAGCCGGTGGAGATCGCCGGCGTGCGGTTCGTCGCGGCGGCCGGGCCTGCGGGCGGCAGCGAGGTGAGCGGGCGGCAGCGGGATGGGTGAGCGCGGCGGGATGGGTGAGCGCGGCGGGATGGGTGAGCGTGGCGGGATGGGGGAGCGCGGCGGGAAGGGTCAGCGCAGCGAGATGGGTCAGCGCAGCGAGATGGGCGAGCGCGGCGGGATGGGCGAGCGCGGCGGGATGGGGGAGCGCGGCGAGATGGGTGACCGCGGCGGGATGGGTCAGCGCAGCGAGATGGGCGAGCGGCAGCGAGAACAGCTGGAGGGACCGACATGACGCAGCTCGACACCGGAACGCAGGACCTGCTCGGCCAGGTCGACGACGGGGTCGCGGTCCTCACCATGAACCGCCCGGAGCGGCGCAACGCCATGTCCGAGGCCATGATGTCGGCGCTTGACCGGCTGCTCGGCGAGTTCGAGGCCGACGACGGCATCGGCTGCGTGGTGCTCACCGGGGCCGGCGGCGCGTTCTGCGCGGGCGGCGACGTCAAGGCGATGGCGGAACGGTCCGCGGCCGACCGGGCACACGGCATGGATGCGGCGATCCACCGGCAGCGGCTGCGCCAGCGCGCGACCAGCGGCAGGCTCTGGCAGATGCCCAAGCCCACGATCGCCGCGATCGGCGGTCCCGCCGCCGGGGCAGGCCTGGCCCTGGCGCTGGCCTGCGACCTGCGGTACGCCGTCGATTCTGCGGTGCTGACGACGGCGTTCGCCAGGGTGGGTTTCTCCGGCGACTACGGCGGGAGCTGGTTCCTCACCCGGCTGGTCGGCAGCGCCAGGGCCAAGGAGCTTTACTACTTCTCCGACCGGCTGGCCGCGGCCGACGCCGAGCGGCTCGGCATCGTCAACGCGGTGTTCCCGGCCGGCGACTTCGACCGCGAGGTCGCCGAGCGTGCCAGGCGGCTGGCCCGCGGGCCGCGGATCGCCTACCGGTACATGAAGGAGAACCTGAACCGCGCGGTGCACGGCGAGCTCGGCGAGTGCATGGACATCGAGGTCACGCACCACATCAGGACCGGCCTCACCGAGGATCACCGCGAGGCGGCCAAGGCGTTCACCGAGCGGCGCGAGCCGCACTTCACCGGCCGCTGACCGCGCGCTCACCGGGTGCTGACCGCACTTCGCCGGCCGCTGACCGCGCTCACCGGCCACCGGCGCCGTATCGCCGCGCCAGCCATCGGGGCGCCGCACCAAGGCGCCGCCTCAGCTCGCCACGACCCGAGGCGGTCCTTCGGCCAGCTCAGAGCGCGAGATCGGCAGCCAGGCCGGCCGGTGCGCGCATCCGCCACGCGTCGGTCACCAGCTCGGCCAGCCGCCCGGTCTGCACCGCGTCAAGCCGGAGCAGCACCAGCGGCCAGCCGTCGTACTCCGGCGTGGTGAAGAACAGCCCGGGCTCGCCGAGCAGCAGCGCCTGCTTCTCCGACTCATCGCCGACGAACAGCACCGCGATGTCGGTGCGGATCGCCCGCGGCTTGCCCGGCCTGCGCTCCGGATAAGACCAGACGAACCCCTTGCCGCCCACCCGGAAGTCGAAGCCGGCGCAGTCGATCTCCTGCACGTGCGGCAGTGACAGCGCGACGCGGCGCACGTCACCGTCGTCAGCCACCGCAGCTCCGGCGATCCGGCCGGCCCGGCGGATCCGCCGGGGCAGCTAGGCCGGCATCTCGGGCAACGCGCATCTGCCCAGGCTAGGCGCCGCCGCCGACAGCGCGCCAGGCAGCGGGCGCGCTATCGCGCCGCCGGGTCCGCCAGCGCCTGCGCCAGCTCCTCCCGCGAGTGAATGCCGAGCTTCTGGTACACGTGCCGCAGGTGGTACTCGACGGTCTTCGGGCTGAGGAACAGCGTCGCGGCGGCTTCCCTGGTGGTCCGGCCGGCCGTGAGCAGCAGCGCGATCTGCAGCTCCTGCGGCGTCAGCTCCTCGACCGTGCTCGGGTCGCGGCGTCGCCGGGTCTCGCCGGTGGCGGCGAGCTCGGCCCAGGCCCGGTCCGCCCACGGGCGGGCGCCGAGCCGCTCGAAGGTTTCCGCGGCCGGGTGGAGCTGCTCGCGGGCGAGCACCCGGTTCCTGGCCCGGCGCAGCCGCTCGCCGTAGGCAAGCTGGGTGCGGGCCAGCTCGAACCCGTCCGGCGTCTGCTGATGCAGCCGGAGCGCCTCGTCGAAGCAGGCGCTGAAGTCGCCGTTCGCGGCCACGAGCCCCTGGCAGCGCAGCGCGCGGGCGCGCGGCCAGGGCAGCCCCTTCTCACTCGCCGCCAGGGTGAACTCGGCAGCGATCGCACGTGCCCGGTCGGCGGCGCCGAGCCTGACGTACGCCTCGGTCAGCTCCGCCGCCGGCGACAGGTCCGCATCGGTGATGCCGCGGTCGGCGAGCAGCTGCCGCATCCGCTCGAAGTGCTCGGCGGCCGGCCCGGCCTGCCCGAGCGCGAGCTCCAGCTCGCCGAGCGCACCTGACGCCCAGATCTGCGACAACCCGGTGCCAAGCCGCTGGCACAGGCTGAGCGACTCGTTCGCGGACGCGCGGCACTCGGCGTCCTGACCGCGGCGTGCCTGCAGCCAGGCCAGGCCGGACAGCGCGATGGCCAGGTCGCACTGCTGGCCGGTCTCGCGGGCCAGCTCGATCGCCTCCTGATAGACCGCCGTCGCGACGGCCCACCGGTCGGTCGCGGCGCGGTCCCTGGCGACCAGGCTCAGCACGAACGGCAACGCGCCGACCGCCGCGCTCGCCCTGGCTGCCTGCAGCGCATACTCGAGCAGCGGCCGGCCGGCATCTGCCCGCCGCAGGAACAGCGCCCCGAGCGTGAGCCAGGGCATGAGTTGCAGGTCATCGCGCAAGCCGGCGGAGTTCTCGGCGATTGCGACGGCGGTCTCGACCGAGTCGGAACCGGCGGCAGCGTCGCCGCCCATGATCCGGGCGATGCCGGTCGTGGCGGCGGCGAGGAACCTCGCGCGGTCCGACGGGTGCTCGGGCAGCCTGGTCGTGACCAGCTCAGCCGCGGTCAGCATGCCGGCCGGATCCGCGGCGAACAGGCAGGCGAGCGCTGCCTCGGCCAGCATCGTGACGGCGCGTTCCGGATCCGCCCGCGCGGCGGCCGAGGTGAGGATCTGGTAGCCGCGCAGCACCGGGCCGCAGCGTGCGGCGATCCGGCCGGCCAGCTCGTCGATATCGACCTGGTTGCCGGACGGGCCCGGACCGGCCGGGCCCGGACCGGCCGCGGCGTGAGC
>JASHQL010000491.1 GCA_030039155.1 Streptosporangiaceae bacterium
CCGGCCGTTGCCAGGCCGGCCACGTCGGCCACGCTGGCGTTGGCGACGCTGCCGTCTTCAGGGAGGGAACGACTGCCCGGCGCCGGTCTTGGCTCGCCAGCTGACCTGGTCACGATCTCGGCCGAGCTGCCGTTGCCGCGGCCGGCCAGGACCGGCTCCGCCTCGCGCTCGTCCTCGGTCAGCGGCAGCTCGTAGTGCCGGATCCGCGGCGGCGCCGGCTTCCTGGCGCCGCCGTCCTCGAAGTGCGAGGACGGATGCCCGTCAGGCAGCCGAAGCAGCCTGCGCTGCAGGTCGGCAAGCGAACCGCGAGCAGGCCGCTGAAGCTGGTCCGGTGCCATGGTCAGGTAATCCAGCAGCACCTGCTGCGCGGCGTCTGCCCGCTGGCCTGCGTGCGCCTGCGCATCCTGGCGGCCGGCCGCAGGCTGATCAGGCTCGTGCTCGGCGTGCGCCGGGCCGGCGGGCCGCGATGGCGGCTCGGCCGGTTCTTCGGCCTGCGGCACAGCGGCCGCTTGCGCTTCGGCCTGCGGTACCGCGGCCGCCTGCGCTTCGGCTGATGGTGCCAGCTCGACGGCGGTGGCAGCGCCCTGGCCGTCGTCCTCGGGCGGAGCCGCGGCTCGATCCGGTCCGGCTGGCTGCCTCGTGCCTGGCTCGTCTGTCCCGAGCGCAGGCCGGTCGGCTGCTGGCCAGCGAGTTGCGGCGTGGCCATTGCCGGCCCGGCTGCCGTTCGGCTGGCCGTCAGCGCCCCCGGCCTGCGGGCGGGCGGCCGTGCCCTGGTCGAGGCCGGCCCCGTTGGCCGGCGGTTGCCAGGCGCTGAACTGGTCCGCTCCGCGGCCTGGCGCGCGAGAGCTGGCCGTCGGGGCGGCCGAGCCGTTCAGCTCCTGGCCGGTGCGGGCCGACGGGTCGAAGAACCCTGACGACCGGTCGCCGGCGGCCGGCCGCATCCGGTACAGGCCGGTGTCGCCGTTGCCGCCTGGCGCCGGCTCCCGGTCATCTCGAGGTCCGCCGGGCCGGCCGGCTGGCGCTTGCCCGCCGTCCTGCGGCTCGGCCGGGCGCCTGATCGTCCGCCCTTGCCAGGAGGTTCGGTCCGACCTGGGCCTGGCCGGCGGCGCGGGGCTGTCCTGTGCCCCGTCCACGATGCGCGGCAGGTTGATCGTGCTCTCGCGCGGGTCCTCTGGCTGGTCCCACGGGTGAGTCGGGCCTGACATCGCGCTTTCTCCCGCCTTTTGGCGATCCGCGCTCATCGTAGTGCCAGTTCAGGTCGATCGCCGCTGGGCCGGCCGAGCCGGGGACTGCCGCCCGGCGGCTGGCTAGGCCGGGTGCGATTCAGCGGACATGATCGTTCCGCAGGCCTGGCCAAGGCCGATTCTGCTGCCGCCTGGGCCGGCGGCGGTCGCGGCGATGTCAACCTGGTCGCCGTCCTCCAGCCAGCTGCGGGTCGTGCCGTCGGGCAGCGAGATCGGCTCCCGGCCGCTCCAGGCCAGCTCGATCAGCGAGCCTCGCTGGCCGCGCTCTGGTCCGCTGACGGTGCCCGACGCGTACAGGTCCCCGGTCCGCAGGCTTGCGCCGTTCACCGTCATGTGCGCCAGCATCTGGGCCGGCGACCAGTACATGGTGGCGTACGGCGGCCGGGAGATGAGGTGCCCGTTCAGCCGCACCTCGAACTGGATGTCAAAGCCCCAGTCGTCGCTCTCGGCCAGGTAGCCGAGCAACTCGGCGTCCCGCGACGGCGGCCGCACCCTGGCGTGCTCGAGCGCGGCGAGCGGCAGCACCCAGGGCGAGACCGTGGTCGCGAACGACTTGCCCAGGAACGGGCCGAGCGGCACGTACTCCCAGCCCTGGATGTCCCTGGCTGACCAGTCGTTCACCAGGCAGACGCCGAAGACATGCTCGGCGAACTTGCTGGCCCGTACCGGCTCGCCCAGGTGGCTTGGCGTACCCACCACGAAGCCAAGCTCGGCCTCGAAGTCAAGCCGCGCAGACGGGCCGAAAACCGGCGAGACATGCCCGGCCGGCTTGACCTGGCCGCACGGCCTGCGCACCTCGGTGCCGGACACGACCACGGTCCCCGACCGGCCGTGGTAGCCGATCGGCAGGTGCCGCCAGTTGGGCGTCAGCGGCTCCGACTCTGGCCGGAACATCCTGCCGATATTGCTCGCATGATGCTCTGACGCATAGAAGTCGACGTAGTCGGCGACGGTGAACGGCAGCCTGAGTTCCGCTTCGGCCGCGGGGACGAGCAGGTCCTCGATGCCGTCGCGGTACGCCTCGTCGGTCAGCCATTTGCCGATCTCGGCTCGCACCTGCGCCCATGCCGCGTCGCCGGCGCCGAGCAGCTGATCAAGCGAGCCGGAGCTGAACAGGTCGGCACGGCCAGGCAGGAACCGGCTCGCCGCGGTGCTGAGATCCAGGATCTGGTCGCCGACGGCGACGCCGACCCGGTGCTCGGCCGCGTGCCTGGCCGTCGTGAACGAGCCGTACGGCAGGGCGGCGAGCCCGAACGGGTGCCCGGCCGGGATCTCCAGCCAACCCGGTGCCTGTGCCATCACGCTCCTAGCTGTCGGCCTGGTCCTGGCTGACCAGGCCAAGGGTAACGAGGTCGGCGACCGGCTCATCGGTGCTGCAGGTGCCGAGCGACCGGAACATGCCACGCAAATCGGCCGCCGCGTCCTGGTCGAGCTGGCCCGCCCGCTCGGCAAGGCTGCCGCCATCCGGCTCGGCCAGCACCATGGCGATCTCGGCGGTGTCGGCACCCGCCAGCGCGGCTGCCGTTGCCAGCAAGACGTTCAGGAAGCCGTGGTGCTCGAACCCGGTGTCCTCGGCCGTGTGCCGGACCGCGTGGTGCAGTCCCGCGGTGCACTTGAACGCCATCCGGTGTTCGGCCAGGGTGGCCAGGCAGTCGGCGAGCAGTTGCTCGTCAGGGAACGCCGCCGCGGTGACGCCGCCGGTCCTGAGCTTGGCCAGGTAGCCATGATCTGCCAGCACGGTCAGCGCGGTGCCGGACAGCTCGGTGAGCGGGATCTCGACGAACGCGGTCGCGCCTGCCAGCGGCGTGCTGTCCAGGACCTTGACCAGGCCGGCGACGGCGGCTGCCGCCCTGGCCGCGCCCGGCTGCTGGTCGGACGGCAGCGCCACCGGAACCTCGACGGCGCGCAGCCGGAGCCGCGGGTCAGCCGAGATCTTGTCGACCGCTTCCTGCAGGTCGGTTGCCCCGGCGGCGGCGACCAGGGCGAGGTCAAGCCCGGCCACGTTCCCGGCGGTGAGCCCGATGTTCAGCGCGTCGATCCTGGCAGCGGCGCAGACGAACGGGCCGGACATGTCGCCGTACCAGGCGGCCTGGTGCCGCAGGTGGCCGGCGATCGCGTCCGGCATCGGCAGCGAGGCGGGCGGGAACAGCGACGCGTCATCGAACAGGCCGCGGAACAGCGTTTCCGATGCGTGCATGCGACCTCCGCGGCGCTGTGCTGGCCCGGGCAGGCCGAGCCGAGCCGACGCTATCAAGCTGGCGTGCCCGCACGCGATGGCCGGTTAGCGATGGCCGGCATACCTCGCGAAGATCACCGTGTTCGCGAGGTAATGGCCGGTAGAACACCGCGGGGCCGACCGATGCGGCGTCGACATGCCCGACGATCACCGCTGCCCCGCGCTGGCAGTCTCGGCCGGCCGGCTGCCGCCCGTCAGCCGATCACGCCCGGCAGGGTTGACCAGCCGGGCGGCGGGGAACCGATTGTTGGCATCGGCTGACTCATCGCCAGCAACGCGAAGATCCGGGGGACGGACCATGAGCATTCTGGTCGGCTCTAACTCGAAGGTGTTTGATCCGATGCTCGAGGCCGGCATCGGCGTGCGCACCTTCCGGGCCTACCGCGACCAGTACAACTTCGTCCCGACCGTGTGGCCAGCCAAGGACAGCGTGCCCGATGCGCCGGTGACCCTGTCGATCAGGCCGATGCCCGCCGACCTGCTCGCGGGAAGACTGGACGACCAGCTCAAGAGCTTCATCGCCGCGGCGCCGCCCGGCGTCAAGCTGTCTGCCTGGCATGAGGCATCCAACCTGCCCGGGTATCCCCGCGACGACTACGTGACCAGCCAGAACATGACCGCCGTGCACCAGTACATGCAGGAACTCTGCCAGGGGTCGAACGTCCGCTACGGCTCTATCATCTGCGCGGTGCCCAGCCAGACGAAGGCCTGGATGGGCACCGGCCTCGACTGGTACGGGCTGGACATCTACGACTTTCCCGAAGGCCAGTTCCGCGGCCTGCTCGGCAAGCTGAGCCGCGACAAGCTGTTCGCGCGGCTGGACGACATGCTCAGGACCTGCCGCGAGCTGTCCGGGCGCGACAACCCCCAGATCGACATCTGCGAGACCAACAGCCCGCGCCAGGGCCACCGGGCCGAGTGGTACACCCTGCTGGCCGAGTGGCTCACGGCGAACGGCGGCGAGCGCCTGCTGACCTTCTGGAACCCGACCGGGTCGCTGAGCGGCCCGTGGCTCGCGGACGACCAGGCCGCGATCAGCGCACTGCGCGAGATCGCCGCAGCCTGAGACGGATCCGGCAGCAGACAGGCAGCAGGTTCGGGTCAGCGCTCCGCGGTCAGCATCCGCGGTTAACTGGCCGCGACCAGGACCGGCAGGTCATAGGTCCGCCGGACGCTGCTGCCTAGGCGGCTGATGTCGGCACCGTAGACGTGCAGTGAGACGGCGACCTCGTCGCCGCAGTTGGTCACCCGGTGGATGTCTCCCGGCGGCGCCAGGCCGCTGACCGCGCCCGGGTGGTTCTCGCGGTGCGCGGCCAGTTCGAGAGCCGCCCCGCCGTCGGCGATGGTGAACACTTCCTCGGACTCGATGCCCTGCAGCACTGCCGTCGCGCACCAGGTGACGTGATCATGAATCGCGGTCGCCTGGCCCGGCCGCCAGACCATCGCCAGCACCGAGAACGAGCCGTCGAGCTCGGCATGCAGCAGGTGACATTTGTAGCCGCCGGCGTCCCCGCCGAGCTCGGCCTGGGTGAGCAGCTCGGACGGCGGCAGCGGCTGCCGCTCCAGCTCGCCGGCAATCATCAGTGAGGTCAGCTCCCAGGTCAGGCGGTGCCGGGTGATACCGCGGATCGCGTTCACCAGCAGGCCAGGGCAGCGG
Source organism: Streptosporangiaceae bacterium (assembly GCA_030039155.1). Lineage (GTDB taxonomy): Bacteria > Actinomycetota > Actinomycetes > Streptosporangiales > Streptosporangiaceae > JOPF074. The sequence continues at coordinate 5,138 of JASHQL010000491.1, forward strand.
CTCGGCACCTTCGACGTTGACATGGCGCCTCCTCCTTGAGTCCTCCTAGATTCCATATCTAAATGATCGGAATACTAGTCTTAGTGTACCGCGGAGTCGAGTACCTGGGCTACTGCCGCGTAGGGTCTGACCTGTGGCGGTGGCGGTAGCTGTGGTTGGCAGCCTCAACCTTGACGTCACGATGCGCGTCGGGCGGCTGCCAGGGCCGGGCGAGACGGTACTCAGCAAGCACCCGGCGGTCACCGCACCCGGCGGGAAGGGCGCGAATCAGGCGGCGGCCGCGGCAGCGTTCGGCGCTGCGGTGCTGATGGTCGGCCGGGTCGGTGACGACGAGGCCGGCCGGGCTCTGCTGGCGGACCTGGCTCGCCGGGGCGTGCAGGTGTCTGGCGTCACTGCCTCGGCTGGCGCGCGGACCGGCAGCGCCACGATCGCGGTCGATCCGGCGGGCGAGAACATCATCCTGGTTGATCCGGGCGCGAACGGCTTGCTGACCGATGCGGACGTTGGCGGCGCCGGGCTGGCGGGCGTGGACGCGGTGCTGGTGCAGCTTGAGGTGCCGGAGCCGGCCGTGCTCGCGGCGCTGCAGGCAGCGACCGGGCCGGCGCTGGCGATCCTGAATCCGGCACCGGCGGCGGCGGTGCCGTCCGACGTGCTCGCGCTGGCTGATGTGCTGGTGCCGAACCTGTCGGAGCTGGCCAGCCTGACCGGCGCGGCCAGGCCGGCCGACCTGGATGGGGTGGCCCGGCTGGCGGCCGCACTGGCCGGGACGGCGGCGGCTGACGTGGTGGTCACGCTTGGCTCAGCTGGCGCGCTGGTGGTGCCGCGGCAGGGCGGCATCGCCCAGGTGGTGGCGCCGCAAGTCGGCACAGTCGACGCGACCGGCGCGGGGGACAGCTTCTGCGGCGCGCTCGCGGTGCTGCTCAGCGACGGCGCCGGGCTGACCGACGCGGTCAGGATCGCGGTCGCGGCCGCGGCGATCTCGACGACAGGGTCGGGCGCGCGCGGCCGGCTGGCCAGCCGCGGCGAAGCCGAGTCGCTCGCCGCCGAGCTGGCCGTGCTGGCGCTCCGCGACTGACCTGCCAGGGCTCGCCGCGCCGAGATGCAGCGGGCCGGGCACAGATAGCTTGACGTCGAGATAGTTGGTGGTTACCGTAATGGCTAGATAGCTTGACGTCGAGATACTTTGCTGGCGAGCCGCGCAGACTTCGCGCGGCGCGCTGCGGGAGGATGCAAGCGGAGCCGCGGGCCGGCTCGGGCAGGACAGTCGCAGGAAGGCCAGACCATGACCGCGAACAGCTTCGGCAGCCGCGCCACCTTGACCGCCGGCGGGACCAGCTACCAGATACACCGGCTGGCCGCGGTGCCAGGCGCCGCCGACCTGCCGTTCAGCTTGAAGATCTTGCTCGAGAACCTGCTGCGGACCGAGGACGGCGCCAACGTCACCGCCGACCACGTGACCGCGCTGGCCGGTTGGGACGCCAAGGCGGAGCCGGACACCGAGATCCAGTTCAGCCCGGCGCGGGTCATCATGCAGGACCTGACCGGTGTGCCGGCGGTGGTCGACCTGGCGGCCATGCGCGAGGCCATGCGCGCGCTCGGCGGCGACGCAGCCAAGATCAACCCGCTGGTGCCGGCCGAGCTGGTCATCGACCACTCGGTGATCGCCGACGTCTTCGGCCGGCCGGACGCATTCGACCGCAACGTGGAGCTTGAGTTCAAGCGCAACCGGGAGCGGTTCGCGTTCCTGCGCTGGGGCCAGGAGGCGCTGCGCCAGTTCCGGGTGGTACCGCCAGGCACCGGGATCGTGCACCAGGTCAACATCGAGCACCTGGCCAGGGTGGTCATGACCGCCGACGGACCGGATGGCGTCGCTGCCTACCCGGACACCTGCGTCGGCACCGACTCGCACACCACCATGCAGAACGGCCTTGGCATCCTCGGCTGGGGGGTCGGCGGCATCGAGGCGGAGGCGGCCATGCTCGGCCAGCCGGTGTCCATGCTGATCCCGAAGGTCGTGGGCTTCCGGCTGACCGGCGAGCTGCCGTCCGGCGCGACCGCCACCGACCTGGTGCTCACAATCACCGAGCTGCTCCGCAACCATGGCGTGGTCGGCAAGTTCGTAGAGTTCCACGGCGACGGCGTGGCCGCGGTTCCTGTTGCCAACCGGGCCACGATCGGCAACATGAGCCCGGAGTTCGGGTCGACCTGCGCGATCTTCCCGATCGACGGCGAGACGCTCGCCTACCTGCGGCTGACCGGCCGCCCGGCGGACCGGGTCGCGCTGGTCGAGGCCTACGCCAAGGAGCAGGGCCTGTGGCACGAGCCCGGCAGCCACGTCAGGTACTCAGAAGAGATCGAGCTTGACCTGTCCACCGTGGTGCCGTCCATCGCCGGGCCGAAGCGGCCGCAGGACCGGGTCGCGCTGACCGACGCCAGGACCGCGTTCGTTGAGGCGCTTGGCTCGTTCGTGCGGCTGGACAAGCTCGACACCGACATCGCCGACACGTTCCCCGCCTCCGACCCGTTCACCGCCGACAGCGAGAACGGCGGCGGCAAGCAGCCAGCCCCGCACGCAGCACGTCGCGGCCGGCCGTCTCAGCCAGCCGCGGTCACGCTGGAGGACGGCACGCAGACGCAGGTGGATCACGGTTCGGTGGTCATTGCCGCGATCACCTCGTGCACCAACACGTCAAACCCGTCGGTGATGGTGGGCGCCGCGCTGGTGGCCAAGAAGGCGGTGGAGGCCGGCCTGGAGCGCAAGCCGTGGGTGAAGACCACGCTCGCGCCGGGCTCGAAGGTGGTCATGGACTACTACGAGCGGGCCGGGCTCACCCCGTACCTGGAGAAGCTCGGCTTCAGCCTGGTCGGCTACGGCTGCACCACGTGCATCGGGAACTCGGGCCCGCTGCCGGAGGCGATCAGCGCAGCGGTTGCCGAGCACGACCTGGCGGTGGTGTCGGTGCTGTCGGGCAACCGCAACTTCGAGGGCCGGATCAACCCCGACGTGAAGATGAACTACCTGGCCTCACCGCCGCTGGTGGTCGCGTACGCGCTGGCCGGCACCATGGACATCGACCTGACCACCGAGCCGATCGGCACCGGCTCGGCCGGCCAGCCCGTCTACCTTCGCGACCTGTGGCCGTCGCCCGCCGAGATCGAGTCGATCGTGCAGACGGCCGTCGCGGCCGAGATGTTCACCCGCGACTACGCCGACGTGTTCGCCGGGGATGAGCGGTGGCAGGAGCTTGACGTGCCGCCAGGCGACACATTCGCCTGGGACGAGTCCTCGACCTACGTGCGGCACCCCCCGTACTTCGAGGGCATGATGCTCCACCCGGCTGCCGTTCCCAATATTGAAGGCGCTCGGGTGCTCGCGGTGCTCGGCGACTCGGTCACCACCGATCACATCTCGCCGGCCGGGGCCATCAAGACCGACAGCCCGGCCGGCCGCTACCTCACCGAGCACGGCGTGCAGCGGGCGGACTTCAACAGCTACGGCTCGCGGCGTGGCAATCACGAGGTGATGATCCGCGGCACGTTCGCCAACATCAGGCTGCGCAACCTGCTCGCGCCAGGCACCGAGGGCGGCGTGACGGTGAAGCTGCCGGCCGGTGAGCAGATGTCGATCTACGACGCGTCCCGGCAGTACATCGCCGAGGGCACGCCGCTGCTGGTGCTCGGCGGCAAGGAGTACGGCTCGGGCTCGTCGCGTGACTGGGCCGCGAAGGGCACCGCGCTGCTCGGCGTGCGTGCCGTGCTGGTCGAGTCGTTCGAGCGGATCCACCGGTCGAACCTGATCGGCATGGGCGTGCTGCCGCTGCAGTTCAGGCCGGGGGAAAGCGCCGAGTCACTCGGGCTGACCGGGCACGAGGTGTTCGACATCGCCGGCATCGACGCGATCAATGCGGGCAAGACGCCGCGCGAGGTGACGGTGCGCGCCGACGGCAGGGAGTTCACCGCGATCGTGCGGATCGACACCCCTGGCGAGGCCGACTACTTCAGGCACGGCGGCATCATGCAGTACGTGCTGCGGCAGCTGCTCGCGCGCTGACAGCGGGCCAGCCGGGCCGGCTGGCCAGAGTCTCGACTTGGTAAAGAGCACGCCAATAGATTTGGCTCATGACCAGCGAGGCTGACCGGACACCGGCGCGTCAGCTTTCGCTCGTCACCGGCCTGTCCGGTGACCTGCGCGCGGCGCTGGCCGAAGGTGACCGGCTGCTGCACACCGACGGGGACCTGCCGGCCAGCAGGCAGCGCTTCGAGCGCGCCTACCAGCTCGCCGAGCAGCTGGCCGATGTTCAGGCGATGGCCGAGGCCGTGCTTGGCATCTACGGGTCGGCGCTCAGCCAGCACCTGACCATGACCGGTGCCGTCGTGCTCGAGGCACGGCTGCAGCGGGTGCTCGCGCTGCTCGACCCGCGCTCGGTGCTCGCGTTCCGGATCCGCGCGCAGCTGGTGGCAGAGGCCGACTACCAGCGCGGGACCAGCGCCGACACGCTGCGGCTGCTCGATGAGGCGAGGGCCGCGGGCGACCAGGTGGCGCTCGCCGAGCTGCTCAGCTTCGCGCACGACTGCCTGCTCGGGCCCGAGCACATCGGCCTGCGCCGCGAGCTGGCGCGCGAGCTGCTCCGGGCAAGCGTCTGGACCGGACGGCGGAGCGACCGGCTGAGCGGGCTGTTCCTGCAGACCATCGACGCCTACGCCGCGGGCGATCCGCACGCCAGGCGGCTGCTGGCCGAGCTGCGCGAGGAGCTCGGCGTGCACGACGACCTGTCAGTCGGGTTCGGCGTCAGCGCGATCGACGTCATGCTGGCGATCAGGTCAGGTCACTTCGACGAAGCCGAGTCGCTCGTCGCCACCTGCGCCAAGCGCGGTGCGGCCGTCGGCGACATCAACTGGGACTGGTACGCGGGCGCGCAGCTCGTCACGATCAGGTGGTATCAGGGCCGGCTCCCCGAGCTGGTGCCCGCGCTGCGGCAGCGGGTCGACGCGAAGATGCAGAGCCCGGTCGACGAGTCCGCGATGGCGGCGCTGGCGATCGCGTCCGCGGTTGGCGGTGACCGGCCGACGGCCGCGGCGTGCCTGGCGTCGCTGTGCGGCACCGACCTGGCCAGCCTGCCGCGGTCGAGCAGCTGGCTGGGGACGATGAACGGCATCGTGGAGACCGCGTTCCTACTGTCCGACGCTGCCGTCGCGGCCGCGGCCTACCGGCTGCTGGTGCCGTATGCCCAGCTGCCGATGATCGGCGGTCCGGCCGCCACCTGTTTCGGCTCGGTGCATCATGCGCTCGGCGTCGCGTCCCTCACCACTGGCGACCTGGACCTGGCGATCGAGCACTTCGCCGCCGCGGTGCAGCACAATCTGGCGATCGAGCACTGGCCGGCCGTGGCGGCGTCCAGGCGGCGGCTCGCGCAGGCCTACCGGCAGCGCGGCAAGCCCGGCGACAGGCAGGCGGCGGACGCCCAGGCCGAGGCCGCGCGGACCGAGGCCGCCGTGCGCGG
>JASHQL010000492.1 GCA_030039155.1 Streptosporangiaceae bacterium
GGCGGCCGGCATGCCCAGGTGCGCGCCGAGGAAGGCCAGCGACTCGCGCAGCCCGGCCGCGGCGATGTCGTTGTCGGCGTGCCGCCACGGGCCGATGGTCAGCTCTGGCCGCAGCCCGCGGGCGACCAGCGCGTCGTAGTCGGACAGCTGGCCAGGCAGGAAAATGTCGTGCCAGCCGCCGACCATGCAGACCGGCACGCTGACCCGGTCAAGCGCCGCGGTGAAGCTGTGCGCACGCCAGAACGCGTCGGCCTGGTCACCGTCGGCGAGCCAGTCCTGCCAGTACGGCACCCGGTGGCCGGCGCTCAGCAGGTCCATCCCGCCCAGCGGCAGGGTGCGCTGCACGGCCAGGATCGCGCGCTGCCTGAGCTGCTGCCTGACCAGGCCGAGCGGGCGCTCGGCGTGCGCGACCTGGTCGATCCACTCGAGCATCGTCTGCAGCGCGAATGAGCCGTTCTGCCGGATCATGGACCGCACGTCGGTGCAGGCCACCTGGATGGCCATCGCCTTGAGGTCCGGCACGTCATGCGCGGCCAGCGCCCACTGCACGATGCCCAGGTAGCTCGGCCCGAAGGTGCCGAACGACCCCGGATACCAGCGCTGCTCGCGCAGCCAGTCGACGGTGGCCACCGCGTCGGTGCCCTCGGACGGGCCGAACGGGTCGAGCGCGCCGCCCGAGCCGAAGGTGCCGCGGCAGCTCTGCACGACCGACTGGAACCCGCGCTCGGCGAACATCCGGCCGGCCAGCAGGCCCCAGACGCTGCGGCGGCCGTAGGGCGAGCGGACCAGCACCAGCGGCGGGTTTGCTGACGCCCCGGCCGCGGCACGGGCCAGCGGCCTGGCCACGTACCGGTCGGCAAGCAGCACCGCCCCGTCCGGCATCGGCACCCGCAGGTCATGTTCGATCAGCAGGTCACGGGTGTGCGCCGCGGGTAGCTTCGCGGTCCGCTCAAGGACCCTGGTCAGCAGCGTCATAGTGCCCGATGGTGGCACATCGCCGTTACCTGCCAGTCGGGCAGGGATAGAAGACCCGGCCGTCTAGGTCGACGTCGAACTTCACCGCGGCGAAGCCGTACGACGGTGCGTAGACCAGCTTGCAGAACGTCGAGAACCTGCGCCGGTACGAGCACCGCTGGCCGGGGTTGCAGACGTAGTGGTCGGCGGAGTACTCGGCCTCGCCCACCCACTTGCCGGTCGGCTGCCGCGCCGTCCTGTCGGTGCTGAAGTCGTCCCAGCCGCACGGCGTCGGCCCGGTCAGCGCGGTGCAGGTGATCCCGTACTGGCGGCTGCCGCGCAGCTGCGAGGCGAAGCACATCCGGTAGACGTAGCACTCCTCGACGATCGCGCCGTCGGTGTACCTGCGGCCCCACCAGCTCAGGTACGGCGAGTTCTTCCACAGCGCGGTCATCCCGTCGCGGTGCACCTGGTTGAAGGCATAGGCAAGGAAGTTCTGCGCGTCGCCTGGGGTCAGGTGGAAGCCAGTGGTGGACGGCGGGTCGAAGCTGTCGATGTCGTCGAGTTCGACAGCGTCGAAGCCCTTCCGCGCGCACATCGCGATCCGCTCGTCCAGCATCGGCTTGAGCGCGTCGAGCTGGCGGAAGTCGACCCACCGCTGCTGCGGGTAACCGGAGTAGACGTTGCCGAGCGTGGCGGCCGGGAAATACCTGCCTGGGCTGGCGTCCGGCCGGTAGTCCTCCCAGGCCATGTCGAGGTAGCAGATCAGCTTCGGGTGCGGCAGCGTGGCCGCCTGCCAGGTCGTGTGGATCGTGTGCACCTCGGCCCTGGTGGTGAGGAACCCGTCGAGGTCGTAGATGTCGACGGCCCGCGCCCCGGTCCGCTGCAGCGGGGTGACCCGGCCGATCTGCCAGTCCCAGCGCATCGGCTTGCCGTTCGATGCCAGGTGCGGCGGGTACCAGCAGGCCTGGCCGTGCCGTGGCCGGCAGGCGACCGGCGCGGGCATCGGCACCACCCGCCAGCGGAACGACAGCACGGTCCGCCCGGCCGCGTCCGACGTGCTGACCCGCACCCGGTGCCTGCCGATGCCGAGCTTGCCGGTGTAAAACACCCGGCTGGCCGGCAGCGGCCGCCACCGGCCGCGGTCGATCCGGTAGGACTGCACAGGCCGGCCGTCGGCCGCCGCGTAGTGCGGCGGGTCGACCTGGAAGTACTCCTCGGCCGACGCGGTCCTGGCCTCCGGCGTGCCGTTCACGAACTCCGTGCGCGGCGGCCGGCCGGACGGGTAGCCGGCCACTACCGCGGCGGTCCCGACCCTGGCCGTCGCCCGCACGTCGGTGAAGGAGAACGTGGCCGGGCTGGTCTCGACCACCTCGCCGGCGGTCTCGGTCAGCCTGAGCCGCCGCCCGGTATCGGCGTGCCCGACCAGGTAACGCCGCGCGGCGAACGGCGTGACGGTCGTGTCGGCGGCGGCACGGCAGCGCCAGGCCGCGGTGCACGACTGCCAGCTGTAGCTGACCTCGAACGTCAGCAGCCGGTCGCCGTGCGGCAGCCTGCCAGGCCGCCAGGTCAGCCCGGCCGCCGTGACCATGCCGCCGTCGCGCAGCCGCCCGGCGATGCGCAGCCTGCCGTGCCGCTGCGGCGGCTGAATCCGGGCGGCCGTCGCGGGTACCGCCGACCAGGAAGGAACCGTGACCAGCATGGCGGCTACCGCCAGGCCGGCGGTGACCGCGGCCGCGGCGCGGAGCTGCATGGTGGTCTCCCTCCCGGCGGGCTCGATCCCGGCTTACCTGGTCAGGCTGGCCGGCAGCAAACCGGCGTGCGCCGCGAGCAGCTCATCGCACATCGCGACGGTCTGCGCGGTGGTGAGCGTCGCCGAGGTGTTCGGGTCGAGCAGCGCGGCCTGGTAGACGTGCTCCCTGCGGCCGGCCAGCACCGCCTGCACGGTCAGCTCGACCACGTTGAGGAACGTCCGGTTCAGCGCCGCGAGCTGCGGCGGCAGCGCCCCCACCTGGCGCGGCGTGGCCGAGCCGAGGGCCAGGTCGCACGGCACTTCGACGCAGCACTGCCCGGGCAGGCTGGAGATCAGCTCGCCGTTCCTGACGTTCACGTAGATCTCCCGCGGCTGGCCGGTCTGCACCGAGTGGATGAACTCGGACGCCAGCTCGGCGGTCGGCTCGACTGCGAGCGGCTGGCCGGCCGCGAGCTGGCGCTGCAGCGTGGCCAGCTCGGCCAGGTTCCGCTGCGACCTGGCCAGGTAGTCGCCGACGAAGATGCGGTAGGCCGATACCTGGTCGTCGTGCCTGATGAACCAGGGCACGTACTCGGCCGAGTGCTCACTTGACTCGGTGGGGAAGTAGCCGAACCTGCGGAACAGCTCCACCCGCACCCGGCGCTGCAGCTCCGCCGACTGCTCGATCACCGAGCGCAGCTTCGGGTAGAGCGACTGGCCGGCCAGCTCGAACCGCAGCACGAACGCCTGGTGGTTGAAGCCGGCGGTGAGGAAGCTGACGTCGGCGGGGTCGGCGCCGACCAGCCCGGCCAGCAGGCGGTGCGTATCACGCACCGAGTGGCAGAGCCCGAATACCTTGCGCAGCGGGGTGCCCTCGTACACCGCCCACGGCAGCATGGCCATCGGGTTGGCGTAGTTCAGCAGGTAGGCGTCCGGGCAGTGTTCGAGCATCGCGCTGGCCAGGCCGATCACGACCGGGATCGTGCGCAGGCCGCGGAAGATCCCGCCGATGCCGATGGTGTCGGCGATGGTCTGCCTGACCCCGTACCTGGCCGGGATCTCGAAGTCCGTCAGCGTCGCGGCGTACCCGCCGACTTGCACCTCGTTGATGACGTAGTCGGCGCCCGCCAGCGCGTCAGGCAGCCTGGCGGACGCGGTCACCGTCGCGCCGGCGTCGAGCTGCCGCACGATCTGCCTGGTCAGCGCCTCGGCGAAAGCCAGCCGCTCGGAGCTGATGTCGTGCAGTGCCAGAGTCAGGTCGCCGGCGAACTCGGGATAGCCGCACAGGTCGGTGACCAGGTTTCTGGTGAACTCGATGCTGCCGGCGCCGATGAATGCCACGGTGACCACAGCTCGACAGTGTCGCATTTCGAGCGAGCGCCGGCTTGGCGTGGCCAGAATGAAGGCGTGCAGGGGTCAGAGGCCGACCGGATGCTGGTCGACGGCCGGGCGCCGTCGGCCTCGCAGCTGCACAGGCTGGCGCTGGAGAGCTACGGGCACTTCACCGCGATGCAGGTGCGCGGCCACCGGGTGCGCGGCCTTGCGCTGCACCTCGCCAGGCTGGACGCGGCGAGCAGGGAGATGTTCGGCAGCCCGGCCGACCGCGACCTGGTGCGCGGGTACATCAGGCAGGCGCTTGACGGCACCCCGGACGCCTCGGTCCGCGTCTACGTCCTCGCGCCCGGCGCCGATACCCGGGGCCACCCGTCGGTGACCGTGACCGTCCGCCAGCCAGGCGAGCTGGCGCCCGCCGAGTTCAGGCTGCGCTCGGTGCCCTACCAGCGCTCGCTGGCGCACATCAAGCACCTCGGCGACTTCGGCCAGGCCTACTACCGGCAGCAGGCGACCAGCGCCGGCTACGACGAGGCGCTGCTGACCGGTGCCGACGGACTGATTTCCGAGGGCAGCATCTGCAACGTGGGCTGCCTCGACGGCGACACGGTCGTCTGGCCGGCCGCGCCGATGCTGGCCGGCATCACCATGCAGCTGGTCAGCCAGCGGCTGACCGAGGCCGGCCTGCGCTGGACCCGGCGGCCGCTGCGGCTGGACGGCCTGCCCGCGATGACTGGCATGTTCGTCACCAGCGCCCGCGGCATCGCCCCGGTCGCCGCGGTCGATGAGCTGCGGCTCCCGGTGGCCAGCGAGCTGATGGCGCGGCTCACTGCCTGCTACGCCGACGTGCCCTTCGACCCGATCTGATCAGGCGCCTGGACCTGGCCTCGGTCGGCTGAACCGGCGACATGACCGCCAGGACTGCCCGCTTCCCGGGAAACGCCCTGCCTCAGCGGCCGGCCCGCAGGATGGGCAGACCGTGACCAGGCCCGCGCTCGATCAGCTGCAGCAGCGCGGCGGTGTCGAGGCTGCCGGCGATGGCGTCGGCGAGTGCGTCGAACTGAGCTTGCCTGGCCGCCGCGAAGCAGGTACCGGGTACCGGCGCGAAGTCGCTGCCGGCCAGCCTGGCCGTCTCGGCGAGGAACGACCGGCGGAAGTCATCGTTGTCGAAGATCCCGTGCCAGAGCGTGCCGGCGACCGCGCCAGACTTGCAGCCGTCCAGCGCCGTTCCCTTGCCGCCCGGCGCACTGGTGAACCATGGCAGGCCAGCGCGCACGTCGACGGTGCCGTGATGGATCTCGTAGCCGGCCACCTGGGCCTGGCCAGCGTAGCCAGCCGGGCGGCGCAGGGTCTTGACCGGGGCGAAACGCGTCGCCACTGGCAGCAGGCCGAGTCCGGGGACGGTGCCGCTCCGGCTCTCGACCTGGTCGTGGATGACGGTGCCGAGCATCTGGTAGCCGCCGCAAATGCCGACGACGGGCAGGCCGTCCGCGGCCCGGCGCGCGAGCACCTCGTCCAGGCGACGGGCGCGCAGCCAGGCCAGGTCGGCGACCGTTGCCCTGGTGCCGGGAACGATCACCAGGTCGGCCGCGCCAAGGGCGGCCGCCGTGCTGACGAACCGGACGCTGACGCCAGGTTCAAGCGCGAGCGCGTCGACGTCAGTGAAGTTGGAGATGCGCGGCAGCCTGATCACGGCAACGCGCAGCGGCGCGCCGTCGTGGCCGAGGTCGTCAGGTCCGTAGCCGTCCTCGGTGGCCACGGCATCCTCGGCGTCGATCCAGGTCCTGGCCAGGTAGGGAACGACGCCAAGCACCGGCCGGCCGGTTCGCCTGGTGAGGTCGGCCAGCCCTGGGGCCAGCAGCGACTGATCGCCGCGGAACTTGTTGATGACGAACCCGCTGATCAGGGCCTGATCGGCCGGCTCCAGCAGGGCCAGCGTCCCGAACAGCGCGGCGAACACGCCGCCTCTGTCAATGTCGCCAACCACCAGCACCGGCAGGTTCCGCGCCCGCGCCAGGCCCATGTTGACCAGGTCGCCACGGCGCAGGTTGATCTCGGCCGGCGAGCCGGCGCCCTCGCAGATCACGACGTCGAACCGCGACCGCAGGTCGTCATAGGCGCCAAGCACGGCGGACAGCAGCCGTTCCCGGCCCGCCCCGGCGCCCCAGTACTCGCCGGCCGCCGTGTCGCCGACCGCCCGGCCGAGCAGCACGACCTGACTGGTCAGATCGCTACCCGGCTTGAGCAGCACGGGGTTCATGGCGGCCTCCGCTGGCAGCCCGCATGCTGCCGCCTGCATCGCTTGTGCCCGGCCGATCTCCGCGCCGTCGGGAGCCACCACCGAGTTGTTCGACATGTTCTGCGCCTTGAACGGCGCGACCCGCACGCCCTGGCGGGCGAGCCACCGGCAGATGCCGGCGGTCAGCACGGACTTGCCCGCGTCGGACGTCGTGCCGGCCACCAGCACAGAACCGGTCGTCATCGTTTTCTCCCTGCTCCCTCGGCAAGCTGGCCAGGTGGGTCTAGTCGAGTCGGGAACGGAAGTGCCAGAGCTGCCCTTCCGGATCGCCCGGCCAGTCCGCACCCGACGGCAGACCACGACTGCGCCTGATCACCGGATCCGCAATGCTCTTGCTGGCGCACCATGTACCGGTTCATGCATACTCAACCCAATTGCAAATGACCCGCAATAGGCCGCGGAGACCAGGATGGCAGGAACACACGTGAGGAGTCGCCTGGCCGGGGCGCCCGTGGCCGCCCGGCAGGGGAGCGTGGCCGTCGGCATCGGCCCGCTGTCACCCGATGGCGTTGTCGCTGTCGCCCGCGGTGGCGCGACCGTCACGATCCCTGCGGAGGCGCACGACCGCATCAGGGCCGGCCGGGAGGTCATCGAGTCGCTGGCCGGTGACGTCGCGCCGCATTATGGCGTCTCGACCGGGTTTGGTGCGCTGGCAACCCGCCAGATCCCCCGCGAGCTGCGTGGACGTCTGCAGGCTGCGCTGATCCGCAGTCACGCCGCCGGGTCAGGTGCGGAGGTCGAGCGTGAGGTCGTCCGGGCGATGATGGTGCTGCGGCTGGCGACCCTGGCTACCGGCCAGGCCGGGGTGCGTGCGGAGACAGTCATCGGCTACGCGGCAATGCTGAACGCCGGCATCACGCCAGTGGTGCCGGAGTACGGCAGCCTGGGCTGTTCGGGGGATCTTGCCCCGCTGGCCCATTGCGCGCTGGCGCTGACGGGACAGGGGCCGGTGCGGGATGAGGCCGGGCGGCTGGGGCCGGCCGCGGACGCGCTGCGCCAGGCGGGCCTGGCGCCGGTCGTGCTTGCCGAGAAGGAGGGCCTGGCGCTGATCAACGGCACCGACGGGATGCTTGGCATGCTGGTGCTCGCGATCACCGACCTGCGAGCGTTGCTGGCAGCTGCCGATGTCACGGCGGCGATGAGCGTGGAAGGACTGCTCGGCACCGACGCGGTGTTCGCGGCCGATCTGCAGGACCTGCGGCCCCATCCGGGCCAGGCCGCGTCGGCCGCGAACTTGCGGGCACTGCTGGCCGGCAGCGGCATCATGGCCAGCCACCGGGGACCCGAGTGCACCAGAGTGCAGGATGCGTACTCGCTGCGGTGTGCGCCGCAAGTGGCGGGTGCGGCTCGTGACACGGTCGAGCACGCCATGCTGGTCGCCAGGCGTGAGCTCGCTGCCGTCATCGACAACCCGGTCGTCACTTCCGACGGCCGGGTGGAGTCAAACGGCAACTTCCACGGCGCCCCCTTGGCCTATGTGCTGGATTTCCTTGCGATCGTGGCCGCCGATCTGGCCAGCATGTCCGAGCGGCGTACCGACCGGTTCATGGATACGGCTCGCAACGGCGGCCTGCCAGCCTTCCTTGCCGATGATCCCGGCGTGGACTCCGGACACATGATCGCCCAGTACACGCAGGCGGCCATCGTCTCGGAACTGAAGCGGCTGGCGATGCCGGCCAGCGCCGACTCGATCCCGAGCTCGGCCATGCAAGAAGACCATGTGTCGATGGGCTGGTCAGCGGCGCGGAAGCTACGCAGGAGCATTGACGGGCTCGCCAGGGTGCTCGCGGTTGAGCTGCTGACCGCGGCCCGCGGGATCGACCTTCGCGCGCCGCTGGCTCCCGCGCCGGCCACCGGCGCCGTCATCGCCGCCTTGCGCGCGACAGTGCCGGGCCCTGGGCCTGACCGGTTCCTTGCCCCGGAGATCGAGGCCGCGGTGGCGTTCGTGGCCGGCGGCGGCGCGGTCCAGGCCGCTGAATCTGTCACTGGCGTGCTGGCCTGACCGGTTGCCCAGGGTCAGCGAGGCTCGCGCCAGCGGTTGGTGATGGGCAGGCGGCGGTCCCTGCCGAAGTTCTTCGCGCTGATCTTCGGACCCGGCGGGTACTGCCTGCGCTTGTACTCGGCCCGGTCCACCATCCTGATCACCCGGTTCACCAGTTCCGCGTCGTATCCGGCGGCGACCAGCGCCGCTGACCCCATGTCCTTCTCCACGTAGTCGTCGAGCAACGGGTCGAGCACCGCATAGTCGGGCAGCGAGTCGGTGTCCAGCTGGCCGGGCGCAAGCTCGGCGCTCGGCGGCTTGGTGATGGAGTTCTCCGGGATCGGCGGCTGCCGGCCATGCTGCCCTGCCTGCTCGTTGCGCCAGCGGGCGAGCGCCCAGACCAGCGTCTTCGGCACGTCCTTGATCGGCGCGTAACCGCCGGCCGAGTCACCGTACATGGTCGAGTAGCCGGCCGCCAGCTCGCTCTTGTTGCCGGTGGTGAGCACCAGGTGGCCCTCGGCGTTGGACAGCGACATCAAGATCATCCCGCGGATCCTGGACTGCAGGTTCTCCGCGGCCAGGCCGTCAAGCTCGAGCTCGGCGTCGAAACCGGCCACCATCGGGGCGATCGGTACCGTCCGGCCGTGCAGGCCCTGCCGTTTCACCAGGTCCTCCGCATCGGCGACGGAGTGATCAGAGGAGTACCTGCTCGGCATCAGCACCACGTGCACCCGGTCAGCGCCGATCGCGTCGGCCGCGATCGTGGCGGTAAGCGCAGAGTCGATGCCGCCGGACAGGCCGAGCACCACCGACCCGAATCCGTTCTTGTGCACGTAGTCCCTGGTGCCGGTCACCAGGGCGCCGTACACCTCGGCCAGGTCGGTCAGCCGCGGCCATGCGGCCGGTGCGGTGAGCTCGCCGGCCGGCACCGGCGCGGGGATCGCGGCAAGCTCGATCCGCTCGATCCGCATCTGGCTGCCGTCAGCCGCGTCTGCCGGCGTGCTGCCCGGCTGCCTGGCCAGGTCCGCGGCCGGCAGCGTGAGATCGGCGATGACCAGCGCCTCGTCGAACTGCGGCCCTCTGGCGAGCAGCGTACCGTCGGCCGCCACGATGATCGAGTCGCCGTCGAAGACCAGCTCGTCCTGGCCGCCGACCATGTTGACGTAGGCCAGGGTCGCGCCTGCTTCGCCGGCCCGGCGCCGGCACAGCTCCAGCCTGGTGTCGTCCTTGCCTCGCTCGTACGGCGAGGCGTTCGGTACCACAAGCAGCCCGGCTCCGGCTTGCCTGCAGACCGCGACCGGCCCGCCGTCCTGCCACAGGTCCTCGCAGATCGCGATCGCCACGTCGACCGGCTCGCTGACCGCCCCGGCGGCCGGCAGCCGGAAGACCGGCACCGTGTCGCCAGGCACGAAGTACCGGTACTCGTCGAACACGCCGTAGTTCGGCAGGTGGTGCTTCGCCGAGGTCGCGGCAACACCGCCCGCGTGCAGGACTGCTGCCGCGTCGAGCGGTGCGCCGGCCGGCAGGCCAACCCGCGGCGCCAGGTCCGTCCGCCGGTCCAGGTAGCCGAGCACGACCGCGACGCCGTCAAGGCCCTCGCCGGCCAGCTCGACTGCCAGCGCGTGCAGCGCCTGCACCGACGCGTCCACGAACGAGGCACGCAGGGCCAGGTCCTCGACCGGGTACCCGGTCAGCATCATCTCGGGAAACACCACAAGGCCGGCCCCCTGCTCGGCGGCCCGCATGGTCCACTCGACTACCTTCTCGCGGTTGCCGGCCAGGTCACCGACGGTGGCGTTGACCTGCGCAAGCCCGATTCGCAGCTTCGGCACATGCCTAGCCTATGGAGTTTGCGAAATGACCGCGGGCCGGGGAGATGCTGGGTGTTACTGTGGTCTGCGTCTCGGGGGCAAGAGACGAATCAGCCTGCTGTTACCTGCGGCGTCAGCATGCCGGGAATCGGGCAGCCTTGCGATTTCACAGGGGGAATCTGATGAACCTCATGCGTCCTCACCTGTCCGGCCGTGGCTCGCTGGCCAGGGCAGCGGTCAGCATCGCCGGCGCGGCGGCGCTGTGCCTCGGCGCCGCGCAGGCGGCAAGCGCGGACAAGGCACCGGTGTCGGTGCCGTGCAATGCGGCCGCGCTGGAGAACGCGGTGAACAACAACGACGGCGCGCCGCTCGACCTCGCGTTCGACTGCACCTACCGGATCACCAGCGGCATGCAGGCGCCCGGCGACCTGACCATCAACGGTGACAGCGCCACCATCGAGCCGGCCCTCGGCAGCCCGGCCATGTCGATGCTCAGTAACGAGAACTCGCTGACGATCTCCGACCTGACCATGAGGTACGGGAACGGCGGCAGCGGCGGCGACGGTGCCGCGATCTACAACGACGGCCTGCTGACGGTCAGCGACAGCACGTTCACCAGCAATCACGCCAGCCAGGACGGCGGCGCCATCTACAGCGACACCACCACGACGATCAGCGACAGCACGTTCACCGACAACACCAGCGCGGACGCGGGCGGCGCCATCGCGCTCTCGACGGCGCAGCTGAATCTGAAGAACAGCACGTTCCAGCGCAATGCGGTGACCGCCGCCGCCGGCCAGGGCGGCGCCGTCTGGCTGTCCGCGGCCAAGGCCAGCATGGACGACCTGGAGTTCGACGCGAACTCCGCGGCCAAGGGCGATGGCGGAGCCATCTACTCGGCCGCGCTGGCCCAGGTCACGCAGGCCAGCTTCCAGGGCAACACGGCAGCCGACGGCGGCGCCGTGTACGTCGACGCACCCGGCCAGGACTTCAAGTCGCTCCAGCTCAGTCAGGGTCAGGCAGTGGGCAACACCGCGGCAACCGGCGGCGCGTTCTACGTGGCCGACGGCGCGGACCTGGGCCTCACCAGCGTTGAGGTAGTGGCCAACCTGGCTACCGAGGATGGCGGCGGCATCTACAACTCCTCGGGCGGCACGGTCAGCCTGTCGTCGAGCATCGTGGTCGGCAATTCGCCGGACAACTGCGCGCCGCTCGGCTCGGTGGCCGGCTGCTTCTTCTAGCCGCCAGATCCGGCATGGCCCCGGCGCGGCGCGCGCAGCGGGGCCAGGTCGCTGCGGTCCGGGTCCGGCCGGCTGCCGAGCCGGTACCTGCGGGGCGGCGGCGG
>JASHQL010000493.1 GCA_030039155.1 Streptosporangiaceae bacterium
GCAGGCGCCGACGCCGGCACCGGCCACGCCCCGCTCCCCGATCGTGCCGTCGAGCCTGCGGGGCACCACCGAGAGGATGTCGCGCGCCCGGCAGGTCATCGCGCAGCGCATGGTCGAGTCGCTGCAGACCTCGGCGCAGCTGACGACCGTTGTCGAGGCGGACGTCACCGCGATCGCCCGCCTGCGGGACCGCGCCAGGGTACTGTTCGAGGCGCGTGAGGGCGTGAAGCTGTCGTTCCTGCCGTTCTTCGCGCTCGCGGCCGTCGAGGCGCTCAAGGTGCACCCGAAGCTCAACGCGGTCATCGACACGGCATCTGGCCAGGTCACCTACCATGATGCCGAGCATCTCGGCATCGCCGTCGATACCGACCGCGGCTTGATGGTCCCGGTAATACGGAACGCCGGCGACTTGAATATTGGCGGTCTCGCCCGCAAGATCGCCGATCTGGCCGAGCGCACCAGGGCCGGGCAGGTGAACCCCGACGAGCTGGCCGGCGGCACGTTCACGCTCACCAACACCGGCAGCCGGGGCGCGCTGTTCGACACGCCGATCATCAACCAGCCGCAGGTCGGCATCCTCGGCACCGGGACAGTCGCCAAGCGCGCCGTGGTCGTCGAGGATCCCGCGCTCGGCGAGGTGATCACCGTGCGGTCGATGGTGTACCTGGCGCTGACCTACGACCACCGGCTGGTGGACGGTGCCGACGCAGCCCGGTTCCTGGTCACGATGAAGGCCAGGCTGGAGGAAGGCGCGTTCGAGACCGAGCTGGGACTCTAGCGCGGCCGCGCCATCAGCTAGCCCCGCCGCTCGGCGTGCTCGGGTTCGGCCCTGGCTCTGTCCTGGGCAGGCACCTCGGCGATGATCTCGGTCGCTTCGGCTTGCGGGCCGAGCAGCGCACGCAACGGCGCGGGCTGGCCGACAAGCAGCGGCATCTTCCACAGGCTCGGCACCGGTCCTGGCATGCCGCGGTACCGCCACAAGGCGGCGAACGACTGCCGCAGCAGCCGGTACGCGCCGCCGATCGCCAGCAGTGCCAGCGGCAGCTCGATCACCAGCGCCGAGGCCAGGCTCAGGCCGAAGCCTTTGGTCCTGGCGTCGAGCACGACGTCGAACCACGCGTCGCAGAGCAGCAGGGTGGCCAGCACGACCAGGCAGATGATCAGCAGCTGCCTGCGCCGCCAGGCGGCCCAGCCGGTCGCCGCGAACGCCACCAGCTCGGCCATGTCGAAGCCGACCCAGGCGCCGCGCCAGCCGCCGGTCCGGTAGTAGTGCGGCAGCGTCACCGCCAGCACCCCGATCCACGCGGCCAGCCCGACGCAGCAGATGACTATCAGGATCAGCGCGATGGTGCGGCGGGGCGACCCAGCCCTGGCTTCGGCCGCGCCCGCCGCGGTCGTGGACTCCAGGGCTACCAGCCGGCGGATCAGGCCGAGCCGATCCTCCGGACTCAGGCGGCACAGTTCCTGCTCGTCGATCACAGCTGGCACCTCCCCGCTAGGACAAGCCAATCGCGGCGGTAAGGCATTCCCTCTATTCCTCCCCAATTCGGCACCGGGCTAAGCGGGGTGCACGGGGCCGTCGCCAACGGCGGGATGGCAGCTGATCGGCTGGTCCCGATCCGGGCATAGGCTCGGTGCATGCGCGATTCCCTGGTGTTCGACTGGCTTGGCTCGGGCATCGGCTACGCCGACGCGTGGCAGCTGCAGCGGCAGTTGCACGAACGGCGGGCGGGCGGCGAGATCCCGGATACCTGCCTGCTGCTCGAGCACGCGCCGGTGTACACCGCTGGCAGGCGGACGGACCCGCTGGACCGGCCGGTGGGCGACCCTGGCGCGCCGGTGATCGACGTCGACAGGGGCGGCAAGATCACCTGGCACGGGCCAGGGCAGCTCGTGGGCTACCCGATCGTCCGGCTTGCCGAGCCGGTTGACGTCGTCGCCTACGTGCGGCTGCTCGAGGAAGCGCTGATCCTGGCGTGCGCCGACTTCGGCGTGCAGGCGGGCCGGGTAGCCGGGCGCAGCGGCGTCTGGCTGACCGGCGAGGCCGGCCGGCCGGACCGCAAGGTCGGCGCGATCGGCATCAGGGTGGCGCGCGGCGTCACCATGCATGGCTTCGCGCTGAACTGTGATTGCGACTTGTCGTGGTTCGACCGGATCGTGCCGTGCGGGATCCGGGACGCATCGGTGACCTCGCTGACGGCCGAGGCTGCCAGGCAGGTTCCGGTCGCCGAGGCGCGCGACGCCACGCAGGCCAGGCTCGCCCAGGTATTCGGCGGCAGCCAGGTGCTGATGTCAGCCGGCCACCTGCGGCACGTAACAAGCGCTGCCTGAGCGCAGCGCGCGCACCGCCGCCACCGTGCGCGCGAGGATGTGCGCAGGCAGGTAGTCAGCCAGCCGGTGCACCGGCGCGAACCGCCAGTCATCGAGTTCATCGGCTTGCAGCACGACGCTGGCGCCGTCCGGCAGCGCGCCGCCGTCGAAGATGAACCGCACGACCGGCCTGGCGTCCGGCCCGTACGCGGGTTCGGCCGCCGACCAGTCAACCGCGAGCAGCCTGCCGATCTCCAGGTCAAGGCCGAGTTCCTCGGCGACCTCGCGCGCGCATGCCGCATGCGGCGACTCGCCGCGCTCGCAGACGCCGCCCGGCAGCGCCCAGTGGTCACGGTAGTTCGGCTTCACCAGCAGCACCCGGTCGCGGCCGTCGCCGATGACCGCGGCAGCCGCGGCGATCACGCCGGGCAGCGTGGCGTGCCACTGCTCGGGCGGCAGGTAGCCGGGCACCGCGGCGGCTCAGGCTGGCCGCTGGCCGGCCTGGCCGGCCAGCGCCAGGTCGGCCAGGTATCCGGCCAGCCCGCTGACCGGTACGGCTGACTGCTCCCCCGTCACCATGTCGCGTACCGTGACGGTTGCGTCGGCCTGCTCGTTCCTGCCGTAGATCAGCGCCCACCGAGCGCCGGCGTCGCTCGCCCACTTCAGCTGCCTGCCGAGCTTTCCAGAGCCGCCGAGGTAGACGCCGGCCCGCAGCCCGGCGGCGCGGGCCGTCGCGGCCAGGCCGAAGGACTGGCCGGCCAGATCCTGGTCGAGCACCGGGACCGCCACGTCAAGCTGGCTGTGCGCCGGCTCACCGGCGGCGGGCTGCATGAGCAGGATCCGCTCGATGCCAAGCGACCCGCCGGTGGCCGGGATGTCGGGGCCGCCGAGCTGCTGGATGAGGTTGTCGTAGCGGCCGCCGCCAGCCAGCGAGCCCGGCACGCCAGGTGCGGTGACCTCCCAGATCGGCCCGGTGTAGTAGCTCAGCCCGCGCACCATCCTTGGCGCGAAGCCGATCCGCTCCGGCGGCAGCTGCGGCCCGACCAGGTCCAGGATCTTGGCGACCTGTTCGAGGCCCGCCGGGCCGCGCGCGGTCGGCTTCAGCATGACGGAAAGCTGCTGCGCGGCGTCCCTCGCCAGCACCACCTCGACCAGTTCCGCTGCCGTGGACTCGGTGAGCCCGCGCTCGGCAAGCTCTCCGGTCACCTCCGCGGGAGACAGCTTGTCGAGCTTGTCCAGCGTGCTGAGCACGCCGGGGCCGGCATCCGGGCCGACCTTGAATGCTTCGAGCAGTCCTTGCAGCACCTGCCGTGAGTTGAGCTGGATGCTGAAGTTGCTGAGGCCGAGCGCGGCCAGCGTGTCGTGCACCGCGCTCAGCACCTCGGCGTCGGCCAGCATCGAGGACGAGCCGAGCGTGTCCAGGTCGCACTGGGTGAACTCGCGGTACCTGCCCTTGCCTGGCCGGTCAGCGCGCCAGACGGGGCCCATCGCGTACCGCTTGTACGGCATCGGCAGCTGGCTGCCGTAGGCGGCGGCGACCCGCGCCAGCGGCACGGTCATGTCGTAGCGCATGGCGAGGTCGGCCTCGCCCGATGCCTCGTGCTCGCCGCGGCGCAGGATCTTGAACACCAGCTTGTCGGCCTCGTCGCCGTACTTGCCGAGCAGCACGTCAAGCCGCTCGAAGGCCGGGGTCTGCAGCGGCTCGAACCCGTAGCTGCCGAAGACCGACCTGATCACCTCGAACGCATGCTCCCGCCGCGACAACTCCGCGGCGAGGAAGTCACGCGTACCTGAGGGCGGGTCGAACTGGCTCGGCATGGCCCCATGATCCCAGATTCCGGCCGCTGCCGCGGCCAGCCGGCCGCCGTCAGGTCTTGCTGCGGTACACCCGCACCGCGATCGGCGCGAAGACCAGCAGGATGCCGAGCGCCCACGCCATCGCCTCGAGGGCCGGCACGGCCACCGGCCCGCTGTGCGCGACCATCAGGCCGCGGCACGCGTCGGCCAGCAGCGTCATCGGGTTGGCCTTCGCGAACGCCTGCAGCCAGCCCGGCATCGTGACCACCGGCACCAGCACGCCGCTGGCGAACACGAGCGGGAACATCGCGGTGAAGCCGAACACCTGCACGCCCTGCGGAGTCTTGACCAGCAGGCCGATCAGCGCGGACACCCAGCACATGGCGAGGGCGAAGGCGAGCACGAGCGCGCACCCGGCTATCGCGCCAAACGGGTTGGTGGTCACCCGGAAGCCGAGCACGATGCCGAAGCCGAGCGTGACCACGACGGAGATGACGTACCTGGCCACGTCGCCCATGATCGCGCCGGCCAGCGGCGCCCAGCGGGCGATCGGCAGGCTGCGGAACCTGTCGAAGATGCCGGCACTGATGTCCTGGTTCAGCATCAGGCCGGTGCCGAGCGTCGCGAACAGCACCGTCTGCACCAGGATGCCGGGCAGCACGTACTGCAGGTACGCGTGCACGTTGCCGTGCGCGATCGCGCCGCCGAACACGTAGGTGAACAGCAGCAGGAACATCACCGGCTGCAAGCTCAGGCCGAGCAGGTCCTCGGAATTGGTCTTGATCTTGAGCACGCTGCGCCAGGTGAGCGTGCACGACTGCTGCAGGCCGGCCAGCACGCTGACCCGCCCGGTCCGCGGGCCGGCCTGCCGCCCGCCCGCGATGGCACCGGCGCTCATCGGCGCGCCGCCTGCATGCTCAGGTCGGCCGCCGTCGGCTCGGCGTTGTGCCCGGTCAGGGTCAGGAAGACCTCGTCGAGGCTGCTCTTCCTGAGGCTGAACTCGGCAAGCTCCACCTGCTGCTCGTCCAGCGCCCTGACGATCTGCGGCAGCACCGCGGCGCTCAGCACCTGCGCCGAGACCTGCCGGCCGGCGCCGTCCGGCACCGGCGTGCTGCCGGTCCACCGGGCCAGCAGTTCGCTGACCACGGCGAGCTGGCCAGGATCGGCCGGCGAGACCTCGAGCACCTGGCCGCCGACCTTGGCCTTGAGGTCGTCGGGCGTGCCTGCGGCGATCACCTGGCCGTGATCGACCACGGTGATGTCATCGGCGAGCTGGTCGGCCTCGTCCAGGTACTGCGTGGTCAGCAGCACCGTGACGCCATCGGCGGTGAGCTCGCGGATCATGTCCCAGACGTCGCTGCGGGCACTCGGGTCAAGCCCGGTGGTCGGCTCGTCGAGGAACAGCACCTGCGGGTGCCCGACCAGGCTCGCGGCCAGGTCGATCCGCCGCCGCATGCCGCCGGAGTAGGTCTTGACCGGCCGGCCCGCTGCCTCGGTCAGGTCGAACCTGGCGAGCAGCTCGGCGGCTCTTGCCCGCGCTGTCTGCCTGCTCTGGCCGAGCAGGCGGCCGATCATGACCAGGTTGTTGGTGCCGGTGAGGCCATCGTCGACCGAAGCGTACTGGCCGGTCAGCCCGACCAGCTGGCGCACCGTGGTCGCGTCCTTGACCACGTCGTACCCGGCGACGCTGGCGTGGCCGCCGTCTGGCTGCAGCAGCGTGCTGAGGATGCGCACCGCGGTGGTCTTGCCCGCGCCATTCGGCCCGAGCAGGCCAAGCACGGTGCCGGTCCTGGCGCTGAAGCTGGTCCCGGCAAGCGCCTTGGTCTTGCCGAAGCTCTTCACCAGGCTGTCGGCGCTGATCGCCTCGTCGTTCACCCGGCTTTCCTCTCGCCTGCGTGCCGGCGCTGTGCGCGCTCGCGCTGCCGCGCATGGAAGTCCTGGGTTCGCTGCCACGCTGCGCGGTGGTGCTCGTAGTGCCACCAGGCCGAGTTCTGGCCGGCCTTGTCGCGCAGCAGCCTGGTGCCCGCCAGGCCGTCGACCAGCGCCCGCCAGGCCCGGTAGAGCGATCGTGTTGGCTGTCTCACCGCCGCACCCCGTCCGTTGGCTATTCGCGAGCCGCGACACCGGCGAAGCTCGCGTACAGCGTATCTGGTAGCGTACGATGTCATCGAACGGCGTACGCCGTACGCTCAACATATCGGGAGCACATTGAGTACGTCAAACCCGGCAGCCTCGGTGCCGATCTGGGCAAGGCCGGAGCCCGCGGTCAGGCGGCCCAGGTTCACCCGTGACCAGATCGCCGCGGCCGCACTGGAGATCGCCGACGCCGAGGGCTTCGAGGCGGTCTCGATGCGGCGGATCGCGGCCAAGCTCGGGGCAGGCACGATGAGCCTGTACCGGTACATCGCCACCAAGGGCGACCTGATCGCGCTGATGGGCGACGCGCTGCTCGGCGAGACGCTGCTGGCCGAAGACGAGCTGCCGGCCGACTGGCGGGCCGCCATCGCGGTCGTGGCCCGCCGCACCCGGAGCGCGCTGCTCGCGCACCCGTGGGCGCTGCAGTCAGCGCTCGGCGACGCCGCGGCGGCTGGCGTCGAGCTCGGCGGGCCGAACAGGCTGTGCCGTTTCGAGCTCGCGCTGCTTGCGCTGTCCGGCGCGCCGCTGACCAGCTCCGGCAAGCTTGACCTGCTCGCGCTGCTCGACGACTTCGTCTACGGGCACGTGCTCAACGCGGCCGAGACCAGCGCCAGGACGGCCGCGGCCCAGGCGGTCGGCGACGACCAGCAGGCGCCCGCCGAGTTCCTCAGCGAGCAGCTGCTCTCTGGCCGTTACCCCCGGCTGCAGGCGCTGGCCGCTGAGCCAGACGCGCCAAGGCTGGCCGATGCCAGCAGGCTGGACGAGCGGTTCGAGATCGGCCTGGCCGCGCTCATCGACGGCGCCTGCGCGCGGCTCGGCGGCGGCTGAGGGCCGGCCGGCCCGGCCGGCCGGCTGAGTACGCTTGAGGCGTGGTTCTCGCACCTGACGGCCGTCGCCTGCTGCGCCTCGAGGCGCGTAACAGCCAGGTACCGATCGAGCGCAAGCCGCCGTGGATCAAGACCAGGCTCCGCACCGGGCCCGAGTACACCCAGCTCAAGCAGCTGGTCAGGCGTGAGGGCCTGCACACGGTGTGCGAAGAAGCCGGCTGCCCGAACATATTCGAGTGCTGGGAGGACCGCGAGGCCACCTTCCTGATCGGCGGCGACCAGTGCACCAGGCGCTGTGACTTCTGCCAGATCGCCACCGGCAAGCCGGGCCCGCTCGACACCGACGAGCCGCGCCGGGTTGCCGAGTCGGTGGCCACGATGGGGCTGCGCTACGCCACCGTCACCGGGGTCGCCCGCGACGACCTGCCGGACGGCGGATCGTGGCTGTACGCACAGACCTGCATCGAGATTCACCAGGCGGTGCCCGGCTGCGGAGTCGAGCTGCTGATCCCCGACTTCAACGCCGAGCCCGGCCAGCTTGCCGAGGTGTTCGCCGCCGCGCCCGAGGTGCTCGCGCACAACATCGAGACGGTGCCGCGGGTCTTCCGCCGGATCAGGCCGGGCTTCCGCTATGCGCGATCACTGCAGGTGCTGAGCGAGGCCAGCCACGCGGGTCTCGTTCCCAAGTCAAATCTCATCCTTGGCCTCGGCGAGGAGCGCGCCGAGGTCAGCGCGGCGATGGCGGACCTGCGCGCGGCCGGGTGCGAGCTGCTCACGATCACCCAGTACCTGCGCCCGTCGCCGCGCCATCACCCGGTGCTGCGCTGGGTGCCGCCGCAGGAGTTCGACGAGCTTGCCGAGGAGGCGGCTGAACTGGGCTTTTCCGGCGTGCTTGCGGGCCCGCTCGTGCGCTCCTCTTACCGGGCAGGCCGCCTGTACCGCCAGGCTCTGGAGCAGCGCGCCGCCCGGTATCCTCACCTGCATGGCAGATAAGTCCGGCGCTCGGGCGACAGCAAAAGCCGCGGACACGGCTGACCCGGCCTCGATGGGGCGGATCAAGCAGATCCGCCTGGTGGCCAGCCTCGTCCGCAAGCAGAACCCGAAGGCGCTGCCACTTGTGGCACTGATCGGCGTCGGCGCCCTGGTCGTGTTCGTGCTGCTCGGGGTGTTCCTGCACCTGCTGGCCGAGATGATCCCGCTGGGCATCCTGGCCGGCTTCAGCGGCGCGGTGGTGGCGTTCGGCAGGTTCGCCCAGTCCGCGCAGATGAAGATGCTCGAGGGCCAGCCGGGCGCGGCGGCGGCGATCCTGCAGAGCATGCGCGGCAACTGGACGGTGACCCCGGCGATCGCCGGCAACAGGAACATGGACGTCGTGCACCGGGTCGTCGGCCGGCCTGGGGTGATCCTGGTCGGCGAGGGCTCGCCGTCCCGGCTGCCGAGCCTGCTGGCCGCGGAGAAGAAGCGGATGTCGCGGATCGCGCACAACCTGCCGATCTACGACATCCAGGTGGGCGACGCGGACGGCCAGATCCCGATCAGGCAGCTGCAGCGGCACATGATGAAGCTGCCGAAGAACATGAAGGGCCAGGCCGTTGCCGAGCTGAACTTCCGGCTGACCGCACTGCCCGCCAATCTGCAGATGCCCAAGGGCCCGCTGCCCAAGTCTGGCCGGATGCCGCGGCAGCCAAGGCCGAGGATGCGCTAGCCGCTGGCTGATCTGGCCGGGCCCGGCGGGCGGCTGGTCAGGCCCTGATCGTGACCGTGCGTGATGCCTTCTCGTGCAGCCCGCGCAGGTCATGGTCGAGCACCACCGCGGGCACCACGAGCAGCAACAGCACCGTGCGGATCAGCGCCGACAGGAAGCCGACCGGGCCGCCGCCAAGCTTGCCGACCCTGATGCCGAGCAGCCGCTTGCCCACGGTCATCCCGATCATGGCGGTGAGCAGGAAGTCCTGCGCCGCGAAGATCGGCAGTGCCCAGAGCTGGGTGCGGAACGCGGCCAGCGAGATCACCGAGCAGATCGCCCAGTCGATGATCAGCGCGAGCAGCCGCCTGCCGATCCCGGACACCGAGTCCTTGCCGGTCTCCGGCAGCCCCAGATCCTCTCCGGGGTAGCCGTCTTCCGCGTCGGCCACCGCGGACCCTGGCGCCGGGTCGGACGGCCGCCTGCTTGCCAGCCGTCGGTCGCTCACCAGGTCACAGTATCCGGTCCCGCGGGTGCGCCAGCCCGCGGGCTGCGCGGTTTGGCATGCTGGACGTCAGGGGCCAGATGGCGGGGGCTGGCCGCGATCGCGCGTAACACCGGCGAAACATCCGGGACATGGCCAGGAAACTGGCCGTGGCTAGCCTCGCAAGCGTGCCGGGCTGTGGCGCCCGGCCGGAAGCTGCTGCGTCGAGGGAGAGCTGAATGTTTACAAGCGGCGACGAGGTGCTTGGGTTCATCAAGGCGGAGGGGGTCCAGTTCGTCGATGTCAGGTTCTGCGACCTGCCCGGCACGGTGCAGCACTTCACGGTGCCGGCTGAGGCCTTTGACGCGAAGGTGTTCAGCGAAGGCCTGATGTTCGACGGCTCCTCGATCCGCGGGTTCCAGCAAATCCACGAGTCGGACATGCTGCTGCTGCCTGACCCGGCGACCGCTGTGCTCGACCCGTTCCGCAGTCACAAGACGCTGAACCTGACGTTCTTCGTGCACGACCCGCTGACCGGGGAGCCGTACACCAGGGACCCGCGCAACGTGGCCCGCAAGGCCGAGGATTACCTGCGCGGCAGCGGCGTCGCCGACACCGCGTTCTTCGGGCCTGAGGCAGAGTTCTACATCTTCGACTCGGCGCGCTATGAGACCGGCCCGAACCAGGGCTTCTACCACATCGACTCGATCGAGGGCGCCTGGAACACCGGCAAGGACGAGCCGGGCGGCAACCTCGGCTACAAGCCGCGGTACAAGGGCGGCTACTTCCCGGTGCCGCCGATGGACCACTACACGGACCTGCGCTCGGAGATGGTGCGCAAGCTCATCGAGTGCGGGGTCACCGTGGAGATGCAGCACCACGAGGTCGGCACCGCGGGGCAGGCCGAGATCGACATCAGGTTCGACACGCTGCTGGCGATGGCCGACAAGCTGATGCTGTACAAGTACGTGGTGAAGAGCGTGGCCAGGGCGGCAGGCAAGACCGTGACGTTCATGCCCAAGCCGCTGTTCGGGGACAACGGCTCTGGCATGCACTGCCACCAGAGCCTGTGGCGGGACGGCGCGCCGCTGTTCTACGACGAGGTCGGCTACGCGGGCCTGTCCGACGTCGGCCGCTACTACGTGGGCGGCCTGCTCAGGCACGCGCCGTCGCTGCTGGCGTTCACCAACCCGACGATGAACTCGTACCACCGGCTGGTGCCTGGCTTCGAGGCCCCGGTCAACCTGGTCTACTCGCAGCGCAACCGGTCAGCCTGCGTGCGGATCCCGATCACCGGGCCGAACCCGAAGGCCAAGCGGCTGGAGTTCCGGGTGCCTGACCCGTCCTGCAACCCGTACCTGGCGTTCGGCGCGATGCTGATGGCCGGCCTGGACGGGATCAGGAACAAGATCGAGCCGCCGGAGCCGGTGGACAAGGACCTGTACGAGCTGCCGCCTGACGAGGCGCTGTCAATCCCGCAGGTGCCTGGCTCGCTGGAGAAGGTGCTGGAGAACCTGGAGGCAGACCACGAGTACCTGCTCGAGGGCGGCGTGTTCACCGAGGACCTGATCGAGACCTGGCTGGACTACAAGCGGTCGGCCGAGATCGACGCGATCAGGCTGCGGCCGCACCCGCACGAGTTCGAGCTGTACTTCGACATCTAGACCGGCGGGCGCCGGCCTGCCGTGCAGGCCGGCCGAACCGGACCAGTCACACCTGGTCGGCCGGTTTGCACGGTTGTGACAGGCGTGGCGGCTTGCGCGGTGTGCCGCCTGGGTGAAGCCTGGGTCGGGTGAGTGCGGACAGGACCGGGCAGCTCGTTAGGCTGCCGGTCGTGACCAGGTACAACGTGGCGATCGACCTGCCGTTGCGGGACGAGGCGGTCGCGCTGCGCAGCTCAGCCGGCCTGGTCGAGCAGCTCGAGGTCGCACTCCAGGAACTGGCGGGCGGCCCGGTGCAGCGGGCCGAGGTCGGCTCCATGACCCGCCGCGGCGGGAAGCTCATCAGGGTCAGGATCGAGGCGCTGGTCAGGGCCCGCGACGCCGCCGAGGCCATGACCGAGGTGATGGACGGCATCAGGGAAGCGGTCGGCCCGCACGAGCGCGACTGGAACGTCGCCGCCGCGGCCGGCTCGGCCGCACCGGCCTGACCGTGCTCTGGCCGGCTCGGGCGCTGGATGCCTCAGGAACGCACGGTCCCTATCCCTGCTGCCCGGTTCCGACCGGCGCGGGCGTCGTCAGCGGCGGGTCGGCTGCGGCGGGCCCGGCTGCGGCGAGCCCGGCGCGGATCTGGTCGGCCTCTGGAGCGCCGAGGAAGGTGTAGTGGCTGAGCGCCTGCTGCCAGTGCCGGCGCGCCTGCCGTTGATCACCGGCGGCCTGCCAGGCGCTGGCAATGCCACTGTGCCCGCGAGCCTGCTCGTATCTGTCGCCGGCCTTGGCAGCGAGCCGGATCGCCGCGGCGTGGCGGCTGCGCGCGTCGGCCGGGTACCCGGTCGCGAGGAGCACTTCACCAAGGCCGTTGAGCCCCGCGGCTTGGCCTGACGGGTCGCCGATCTCGCGGTACCCGGCCAGCGCCTGGTCGAACTGGCTGGCGGCCCGGTGGTAGCGGCCCTGCCGCAGGCTGATGACGCCGAGCCTGGCCAGAGCGCTGGCCTGACCCTGCCGGTCGGCTGCGCTGCGGTAGCGGGTGAGAGCCCGCTGGAGCAAGCTGGTGGCTTCCTGAAAGCGGCCTTGCCGCAGGGCGAGCACGCTGAGTCGTTCGAGCACGATGGCCTGGCCATTGCGGTGCCGTGCGGCGCCAAGCAGCGCGAGCGCTTGCTGCTGGTGGCTGGTGGCCAGCTCGTCGCGGCCCTCCCGGCCGGCCACCACCCCGAGGTTGCTGAGCGCGTAGGCCTGGCCGACCCGGTCGCCTGCCGCCTGGTACAGGGCGGCCGCCTGCTGCAGATCGCTGGTGGCCTCTGGGTGGCGGCCATGCTGGCAGTGAATGAGCCCGAGGTAATTGAGCGCACGGGCTTGCCCCGCATGGTCACCGACTTGGCGGTACCTGGCCAGCGCCTGCCTGAAGCACTTGGTGGCTTGCAAATGGCGGCCCTGGTGCCCGTGCACGAGGCCAAGCCCGGCCAGCGCATCCGCTTCGGCCGCCGCGTCGCCGGTGCGCCTGGCCGCGCGGCGGGCGTGCGTATGGATGCTGATTGCCTCGGCGAAGTGGCCGCCGGTGTCGAGGTAGCGGTACAAGGCGGCAGCGAGCCCGGTGGTGTGGCCTGGCCAGCCATTTTCATCGGTGTAAGCAATGGCGGCGAGCAGGGCAGGCAATTCTGCGTCCAGCCACGCCAGCGCGGCCGGCGGTGCGCTGAAATCCGGCACCGTCAGGCCAGGCGGCCGCTGGCCGGCCGGCCAGCGCTGGCTTTGCTCAGGGAATCCGGCTTCCATCGCCGACCTTGCGGTGTCCTGGTAGTAATCAAACAACCTGGTCAGAGCCGCATTCCGGGCCTGCGCACCGTCCTGAGCGGCGACGAGTTCTGTGCCGTAGCCGCGCAGCAGGTCATGCAGACCGTACCGGCCGGGTCCGGCGGGCTGCACCAGGTGCGCCCTGGCTAGCTCGCTGAGCTGCTGGCCGGCCAGGGCCGGCGTGGTCCCGGCGAGCGCGGCGAGCGCATAGGCGTCGAGGTCGGGCCCCGGGTGCAGGGCGGCCATCCTGAAGGCCTGTGCGGCTCCGGGTTCAAGGCGCTGGCAGGACCAGGACAGCACGGCACGCACCGCCGTGCGCTCATCAGCGCCGGCTTGCATCGCCGCAAGCCGATGCCGCAGGTCGGCCAGCTCGGCGGTGAGGTCAGCGAGCGGAACGCCAGGGCGGGCCGCCGCGCGCTCGGCCACTATCCGCAGCGCCAGCGGCAGCCGGCCGCACTGGTCGGCCAGCATGATGGCAGCGGCAGGCTCGTCATCGACCTGGCTGCCGATCAGCGCCCTGAGCAGGCTGACCGCCTCGGGCAACTCGAGCAGGCCGACCTCGAGGCGCACCGCGCCATCCCTGGCCACCAGGCCGGCCAGGGCATCGCGGCTGGTGACCACCGCCACGCAGCCCGCGCTGCCGGGCAGCAGCGGCCGGACCTGCTCTTCGTCGCATGCGTTATCGAGCACCACAAGCACCCGCCGGCCCGCCAGCAGGCTGCGGTACAGCGCGGCGCGCTCGTGCGTGCCCGCCGGGATGTCCTGGCCTGGCACGCCCAGTGCGCGCAGGAAGGCGGCCAGTGCGTCGCTGGCCGCCAGCGGCGCCTCCGGGTCATACCCGCGCAGGTTCACATACAGCTGGCCGTCCGTGAACAGGTGCGCGACCTGGTGCGCCCACTGGACGGCCAGCGCGGTCTTGCCGACCCCTGCCATACCGCCGATCGCCGAGATCACCAGGGCCGGCCCGGCCGCCCCCGGCTGCTCTTGCAGCAGGCCGCTGAGGGCTGCCAGCTCGGCAGCGCGGCCGGCGAAGCAGCCGACGGCCGCCGGCAGCTGCCGCGGCGCCTGCGCCGCCGCTGTCCTGGCGGCGGAGGTCAGCCCGCCGCCGGCCGGGCCTGGCCGGCCGTCAGGCACGGTGGCCGCACGCGTGGTCTTGTCAGGTCGCAGCTGCACGACGGCGTCGGCGAAAAACTCGCGCCGGGTCCGCCCGCGCAGCCCGAGCGCGTCGGCCAGCCGGCGGACCGAGTCCGGGTGCGGCAGCCTGGCGCGGCCCCGCTCCAGATTGCTCACCGTCCGGACGCTCAGGCCGGCCCGCTTGGCGAGTCCTTCCTGCGAGAGCCCTGCCGACCGGCGGCACGAACTCAGCCGGGGCCCGAATAACCCGTCGCCTTCAGTCATTGCGGCTCTGCCGGCCTCGCGAAATCAGTGATTCCCCTGCGGGCGGCGCGTCGGCTGATCAAGACGGCGCCAAGGGGTACCGGGACACCCCATATTAACCGGAAACTACCGGGATGCTGCCGTGAGACTGCCGTCTAACTACCTGGCCCATTGCGTGCCGCGGCAATACGTTCTGACCAGCCCGGACTGCACTTCTTTGGCGATGGCCCGCGCGCCCGGCCGGATGCCAGAGCCGGAGCTGGCTGGCAGCGTGAAAGACAAGGGATTCTGGCGATGAAGAAAGTCCGCTATGCCGTCGGTGCCGCGATCGGGCTAGCCCCGGCCCTGGCGCTGGCGATGCCGGGTGCCGCCCAGGCCGCGACCGCCAGGCCGCAGCTGGCAGGAGACGGCGCGGCCAGGACAGCCGGCGCGGCCAAGGCCGTGGCCGGGCACCCGCTGCGGTCCGCTGGCGACTTTGCCGACTGCACCGGCACCTCTGAAGCGGGTAGCTACAACCCGCCAGACTCGCAGACCATGTGGTTCTGGTACACCCATCATGGCGCCTCGACCTGCATTGGCACCGTGGACGGAAATTATAACCGGCGGGGCGAGAATCCGAATCCTTCTTTCTTCCGGGTCAGGATCTGGTATTACGACACCATTGCGGCGTCAAAGTTCGGAACCATTTTCCCGACGAATTATGCAAGCATCTTTTCTGGCACGACGGCATTCCACCAGTACTACAAGGAGCCCGTCCGGGTGTGTGCCGCATGGCTCAACGCCCAGGAAGACGTCATCGGCAGCCCGGCCTGCGTCACCGTCTGACGGCCAGTCGGCTCAGCCAGACGTTCTCCGCAGGCCGGCTGGAAAGGGAGGTCACCGTGAAGTCCGTACGCTACGCGGCAGGCGCTGCCGTGGCCGGCCTGGCCCCGCTGGCAGCCTTCGCGGCGCCGGGCACGGCGCATGCGCCGGCCGTACCGCCGCACCAGGCCGGGCTTGCGGCGAAGACCGTGCGCCTGGCCCCGTTGCATGACGGCAACGTCTGCTCCGGGCAAACCTGGATCAGCAACAAGACCGGCACCACGGGTCAGTCAGAGCAGATCGTCGGATATTACTGGGCGTGGAGCAACGACCACAAAGAGGCCTGCGTAGGCACGGTCTACGGGTCTTACGGCCGCGTTGATACCGGAGACGGCAAGAATCCCACTGCTTTCCGGGTCAGGATCTGGAATGGCGGCACGATTGAGTCGTCTTCCTACGGCAGTATCCACAACGGGCCCCAGGAGAACGGAGATTTCCGGGAGTTCGTCGGAAAGGCTGTCTTCAGGTCATGGTACCCGACCCCTGTGCAGGTCTGCGGCGCGTGGCTGGACGGGAATACTGTCATCGGGACCGTGCCCTGCGCCACCGTCAATTAATGCCCGCCATGCGGTCAGCTGACGATAGGGCCGGCCGCATGCGGCGAAAGGGATTCAGGCGATGAAGAAAGTCCGCTACGCGGTGCGTGTCGCAGTCGGGCTGGCCCCGGCCCTGGCGCTCGCGGCGCCAGCTGCCGCGCAAGCCGCGGCGGCCAGGCCTGAGCTGCCCGGCGGTACTGCCGCCAGGGCAGGTGCCGCGGCCAAGGCCGTGTCCTGGCACCCGCTGCAGCCCGCGGAAAACTATGGCAAGTGCACCGGCACGAAAGAGGCGAAGACCAGCAACCCGCCGGGATCTCAGCAGGAGTGGTTCTGGTACACCCATGAAACCGCGGACTCGACCTGCATTGGCACGGTCGACGGACTGTACCTGCCGAGTTTGCTGACGCAGTATCCGGCGCCCAGCTACTTCAGGGTCAGGATATGGTTTTACAACACCATCGTTTCGTCAGCGTACGGCGCGATTACGCCGGGAGCTCCGGGTCCAGGGACATACTCTGGCACGACCGCATTCCACCAGTATTACGAGGAACCGGTCCGGGTATGCGACGCATGGCTCACCGCGCACAAAGGCGTCATCGGCAGCCCGGCCTGCATCACCGTGTAAGGAGCCCGCAGGTGCCCGGCGAGCCTGCCGTCAGGCGGGACGGCACCCCTGCACCGTTCGCGTCCCGGTGATTCCTGAGAGCTGCGAGGTGGTGTCCGGAATGGCGGCAGGACTTGCCGATCAGCTGCGAGCCGACCTGACGGCAGCGCAAGTGCCGTTCGCTGACCCGGTATTCGTGCTGTGCAACGGCCGGTCGGGATCGACGCTGCTGCGGTTTCTGCTGGATGCCCACCCCGACCTGGCGTGCCCGCCGGAGACGAACCTGCCAGGGTTGTGCGTGCAGCTGGCGACGGTCTGGTCGCTGATCGAGGGGGCGCCGTTGTCGGCGAACCGGGGCGACGAGCCCCCGGACGTGCCCGAGGCGGCGATCGCGGGAGTGCGCGAGACCATGGACAGGATGGTGGGGTCCTACCTGGCCCGGCGGGGGAAGAAGCGGTATTGCGACAAGAGCCTGGGAACTGCTCGATACGCGCCGCTGCTGGCTCGGGTCTACCCGCAGGCGCGGTTCATCTGCGTGTACCGGCATCCGATGGATGTGATCGCGTCCGGCGTCGAGGCCTGCCCGTGGGGCTTGAACGGGTACGGGTTCGACCCGTACATCGCGGCCACGCCGGGCAACGTCGTGATGGCGCTGGCCAGTTTCTGGGCCGACAACGCGCGGATCACGCTTGCGGCGGAGGATCGCCTGCCTGGGCAGTGTTTCCGGTTGCGGTATGAGGACCTGGTCGCCGACCCGGAGGCGGTGGCGGCGGAGCTGTTTGAGTTCCTAGGCGCGGCGCAGGCGGCCGGGATCAGCCGGGCGTGCTTTTCCGCCGAGCGGGAACGGCACGGCCCGGCGGATTACAAGATCTGGTACACCTCGGAGATCACCTCACGGTCGGTTGGCCGCGGCTGGTCCGTCCCGACGGCGATGATCGCGCCGCAACTGCTCGAGGTGATCAACGAACTGGCCGGCCGGCTTGGCTACCTGCCGATCGACGGTGACTGGGGCAGCACCGCGCCACCGGGAGACCTGCGAGCGGCCATCACCGCGGCACCCGGCGGGACGGCCGGCCCAGCCGGGACCGCGGCCCTGGCCGCCAATCACGGGCCTGCGCGCTCGGCGCGGCTGGCCGACCGGTTGCGGGCCGGACTTGCCGACGCCACCGGCAGCGGTACCGGCGAACCATGGGGAGCGCTGGGCAGCGAGACCTTCGTGGCAGTCGCGGTCACCAGGGACCCCGAGTGTCCCGCCGAGTACTGGCTCGTGGACCTGGGCCAGGCATCGGTGACCCAGGTGACCAAGGAAGCGCAGGAAGAGTCGGACTGGGACATGATCGGCGAGATCGGCACGTGGCGGCAGATTCTCGACGGCGAGGTCAACCTCAGCGTCGCGCTGCGGTCGTGTGCCCTGCGCTATTGCGACAACGGCGAGACCGCACCGCTGGCTGCCGACACCCGCATCGGCATCGTCGCCAGGCTCCTCGGACTGGTGACCTGGCGGTGACCAGCGGCCGGCACATGCGCCAGCACCCGCGTGAACGCCGCCGATGAGACGATCGCCGGCCCGAGCCGGATACCCGCCGCGGTCCGCTGGCATCGCCGATGGCGAGCAGGCGCGGCAGCTCGCCGGACACGGTGCCAGGACCAGCGACGGCGGCACGCGGACCGGCCCGGTGATCCTGCTGTCGTACCCGTATTCGGGGGCAGCGCGGGTGCAGGAATGCTTCGCTGCCGCGGCCGGGCTTGCCTGCACCTTCGGCACCGGCATCATCCCGCTGTGCGACGCGGCAGCCCAAACGTGGCGGCGGGTCGAAGGCCGTGACGAGGTGACGCTGTCCCGGCTGGCCGCCACCGCGGTCCGCGGGCTCGTCACCGTGCAGGTGACCACGATTCTCGCCAACGCCGGCCGGAAACGGTGGTGTGAGCTGGCCACCGGCGACCCGAGTGCCGCACAGTCCTTCGTCCAGCTCTTCCCCGAGGCCGCGTTCGTGTGCGTGCACCGCGGCTGCCTGGAGATGATCAGCGCCTGGATCGCGGCCAGCCCATGGGGGCTGCACAACCAGGGCCTGGCGCCGTACCTGCTGGCCTACCCCGGCAACAGCGTGGCCGCGCTGGCCGCCTGCTGGGCCAACTCCACCGATGCGCTGCTCGCCTTCGAAGCGGCCAACCCGCAAGCCGCCAGGCGGGTCAGAAGCGAGGACCTGACCGCCGCGCCGAGCGAGACGCTCGCCGAGTTGCTGGCCTGGCTTGGGCTCGACGGCCGGTCGGCCGGTCACGGTGCCAGCCTGGCCGGCACCGCCGACCTGGCGACGGCGGCCGCCCCGGCCGCCGGGCCGCTCGTGCCGGTACAGATGATCCCGCCGCAACTGCGCGAGCGGATCGGCCGCCTGCACGCCGCGCTCGGGTATCCACCGCTGCCCGCAGCCGGAGCCGGCGCCTGAGCGAGGCGGTGCCGCTGCGTGCTTGCACGGCATGCTGCGTGGCGTTGTTCTGCTTAGCTTGCGGATGAGCCGGATTGCCTGCACAGAAGGGCGGACGTGATGCCGCGCATATCAGGAACCGTCAACGGGCTCGCCGCTCTCTGGCTGGCCGGCGGGCTGGCCGCCGCGCTGACGCTGATCCCGGCGCAAGCCGCCGGCGCCGCCGGCAGCGCCACCGTGTCGATCAGCGCCACGTCGGACTTTGCCGCGGTGACCGGCGACACCTACGTGATCTACAAGGGCGCCAAGGGCACCGGCACGGCGACGCTCAGCGGCCAGGTGTCCGGCGCCAGCAGCGGCGACCGGCTGGCCCTGTACGCCAAGCCGTTCCGCGCCGCCGCATATGCGGCGACCGGCAAGTCGACCATGCTGACCGGCGCATCGCCCGAGTCGTACTCCTTCAAGGTCAAGCCCACCATCGCCACCAGCTACCAGGTCAGGGTGCTCACCGGCAGCACGCTGGATGCATCGGCCAGCGTGCCCGTGTACGTGACCGAGGACCTGCTGGTCAATTTCGATGGCGGCAAGCTGAAGTGCCACGGGTCCACCTGCAAGCTGACTCTCAAGGCAGCGGTCGTGCTGCCGGCCAGCGCGCTGCGTACCGAGATGCGCAAGCACTGGTACCTGTACGTCGGCAGGCTGACGAAGTCCGGGCTGCCGACGGTCTTCATCTTGTCGACCAGGTCGAAGGCGTCCAAGCCGCGCAAGCTCAACCGGTCCGAGTACGCGCTGGTGTGGACCTTCGTCGGGCCGAGCGAGCACCACAAGCTCGGCTACCTGCCAGATGCCTGCACCAGGGACACCGAGAGCGTTGACGGCATGGGCCTGCCCGGTCACCACCACTGCGGCGACCATCGGGTGAAGGCGTCCCAGGCTGCCTACCTGGGCTAGCTGCCGGTTGCGGCCATCGCCCCGGCTGGAGCGTTAAAAAACCTAATATTCCGATATTCCGCTCTAGCGCCGTTCTCTCTACTATGTGCATGACCCATCCGGGCACCACCTCGGGGCGAAAGGTAAGTGGAATGGGCATGCGCACGATCACGCGGGGGGCCGCTGCGGTTGCGGCGGCCGCCGGGCTCGTCGGCTGGGCCGTCGCCGCCACGCCGGCACAGGCCGCAAGGGAGACCGGCAGCTACAGCATCACGATCGGCGCGTCGGCGGCCACCCAGGTGGTCACCGGCGACGTCTTCGTGGTGTATGACGATCCGCCGCTCGACAACTCGGCGACGATCAGCGGCTCGGTCAGCGGAGACGTGCCGGGCGACACCGTGACGCTGTACCAGGAGCCGTTCGGTGCCACCAGCTTCGTCTCGACCGGCATGACGGAGGGCCTTGACGGTTCGGGAACCGACGATCCGTACTCGTTCTCCGTGCAGCCGAGCGTCGAGACCAAATACCAGGTCGAGGTCTTCACCAATACCACGCTCGACATCACATCCGGCACGCAGCCGGTCTACGTGATCGGTTTCGTGTCCGGCAGCTACCCGGCACAGCCGAAGTGCAACCGGCATGTCTGCTCCTGGCCGCTGCACCTGAAGATCACGGTGCCGTCGTCGGCCTACCAGACCGAGTCGCACAAGCGCTGGTACATGTACTCGACGGTGTCCTATGCCAAGAGCTCGCGCCGCCTGCACCTGGCCAGGCGGCTGAAGCTGGACGGCCGCACCAGGTACGCGTACGCATCGAAGGTGCACCGGATCAACAGCGGCGAGTTCAGCATCACGCTGCACTGGATCTTCAAGTTGCGGCCTGGCGAGGACATCGCGTGGGCGACCAACGCCTGCACCAGGGACGCGGTCACCAAGGACGGGCTCGGACTGCCCGGGCACCATGGCTGCGGCGACAAGTACATCAGCCGCGTGCACCCGCCCTACTACCTCGGCTCGCCGGACAATCCGGGCCCGCGCCGGCTCGAGCTGATGCGTTTCGTCACCGGGCAGTGACAATGCGCTGATAGCTCATCTAATATCGGACGTGATCCTGATACCTTCCTGTCGGATCAAGGCCTCGCCGGGGACACCACACCCGGCGGGGCCATTTTCCTCCGCTCCGGCAGGCTCGGCCGGTCAGCCATAGAACAGCCGCTCCGTCACCGCACGGGCCTGCCTGGCCGCGCGCCGCCAGTCCTGCACCAGGTCCTGGGTGCCGTCCTGCGGGTAGCCGAGCAGCCCGGCGACCGCGGCCAGGTCGGCTGCCGAGGACGGCAGGCTGTCCGCCGGGCGACCGCGGGCCAGCATGACCGCGTCCCTGATCCGCGCCGCGAGCAGCCACGCGGCGGTGAGCGTGGCGGCGTCCTGGCTGCCGATGAGCCCGGCCGCGCTGGCCGCGCGCAGCGCCTCGAGGGTGCGGGTCGTGCGCAGCCCGGTCACCGCGTGCGCGTGCCTGAGCTGCAGCAGCTGGACCACCCATTCGACATCGGCGAGGCCGCCGGGGCCGAGCTTGAGATGCAGCGCCCGGTCCG
This sequence comes from Streptosporangiaceae bacterium, assembly GCA_030039155.1. Taxonomy (GTDB): domain Bacteria; phylum Actinomycetota; class Actinomycetes; order Streptosporangiales; family Streptosporangiaceae; genus JOPF074. The sequence continues at coordinate 21,007 of JASHQL010000493.1, forward strand.
CGGCCCGCGGCACCCGCTCCGCTTCCATCCGTGCCTTGACACGCCTTATTTCGGTAACGAAGGGATCAGGGATGCCCCCGTCCGGATACCGGATCTCGCGCACAGCGGCCAGGAACCTGGCGCCGACGCCGGTGTCGCCGGCTACCTGCGAGGCGCGCAGCAGTGCTTGCGCCTCCCACGGCACCGACCAGCGCCGGTAGTAGGCCAGGTACGACGCCAGCGTCCGGACCAGCGGGCCTTGCCGCCCCTCAGGGCGGAGCCCGGCATCGAGCTGCAGCGCCGGGTCGGGCCCTGGCTGGCCGAGCAGCGCGCGCAGTCGCTCGGCGAGCTGATGCGCGGCCCTGGTCGCGGCCTCCTCGTCGGCGCCGGGCAGCGGATCATGCACGAACAGCACGTCGGCGTCGCTGGCGTAGCCCATCTCCTGCCCGCCGAACCTGCCCATCCCGATGACCGCGAGCCTGGTGGGCAACGGCTCGCCGCCGCGCTCCGCCTCGGCCGTCACCGCGGCCAGCGCGGCCGCCACGGTGACCTGCGCGACGGTGCTGAGCGCGCTGCCGGTCTGCTCGATGCCGGCCAGCCCGAGCACGTCGGCCATCGCGGTGCGCAGCAGCTCGCGGCGCCTGATCGCGAGCACCGCGCGGACCGCTTCCCCGGCGGTGCCGTGCCGGCCCACCGCGGCCATTGCCTCGGCGGTGAGTGCGCCGGCCGGCCGCGGCACCAGGTCCGCGTCATCGCCGAGCAGGGCGACCGCGGCAGGCGCGCGCAGCAGCAGGCCGGTGGCGTACCGGCTGGACGCGAGCAGCCGTGCCATCCGCTGCGCGACCACGGTGTTGTCACGGAGCAGCCGCAGGTACCAGGGCGACCGGCCGAGTGCCTCGCTCACCTGCCGGAACGCCAGCAGGCCCTGGTCGGGCTGCGGCGCGTCGGCCAGCCAGCCGAGCAGCACCGGCAGCAGCGTGCGCTGGATCGCGGCCCTTCGCGTCACCCCAGCGGTCAGCGATTCGATGTGCCGCAGCGCGCCCGCCGGATCGGCGTAGCCGAGTGCCTCGAGCCGCTCGGTAGCCGCGGCAGGCGTCAGCCGCACCGCATCCCCTGGCAGCCTGGCCACCGCGTCAAGCAGCGGCCGGTAGAACAGCTTCTCGTGCAGCTGCCTGGCCTGCGCCGAATGCCTGCGCCAGTGCGTGATCAGCTCGGCGGCCGGGTCGGCCGTGCCCTCGCCGGCCGGCGGCAGGTCCGGCTGGCCGCCGGTGAGCCGCATCCGCCGCAGCGCCCGGCCCACCTGGCGCAGCACCGCCGGATCCGCTGGCAGGGTGTGCGTGCGCCGCAGCTGCCTGAGCTGCAGCAGGTGCTCGACCGCGCGCAGGAACCGGTACGCGTCGGTCAGGCTGGCCGCGTCCTGGCGGCCGACGTAGCCGCCCGCCGCGAGCGCCTGCAGGGCGGTGATCGTGCCTGGCACGCGCAGCGACTCGTCGGCGCGGCCGTGCACGAGCTGGAGCAACTGCACCGCGAACTCGATGTCACGCAGCCCGCCAGGACCCAGCTTGAGCTCACGGCCGGCCTGCGCCGCTGGCAGGCTGCCGAGCACCCGGCGGCGCATCGCCTGCACGTCGGCGACGAAGCCATCGCGCTGTGCGGCCTGCCAGACCATCGGGGCCATCGCAGCCACGTACCGCTCGCCCAGGTCGCGGTCCCCCGCCACCGGCCGGGCCTTCAGCAGCGCCTGGAACTCCCAGGTCTTCGCCCAGCGCTGGTAGTAGCTGACGTGACTGGCCAGCGTCCTGACCAGCGGGCCGTCCCTGCCCTCGGGCCTGAGGTTCGGGTCGACCGGGAACAGCGCGCCCTCGGCCGTGCTCTGCGAGCAGACCCTGATCAGCCCGCTGGCCAGCGAGGTCGCGGTGCGCAGGCCCGCGGCCTCGCCGTCTGGCCCCGGCCGCGGGTCCGCTACGAAGATCACGTCGACGTCGCTTGCGTAGTTCAGCTCGCCAGCACCGCACTTGCCCATCGCGATCACCGCCAGCCTGGCCTGCGAGGCCGCGGGCACGCTCGCCGCGGCGAGGTCAAGCGCCGCGGCAAGCGCTGCCCCGGCCAGCTCGGCCAGCTCGGCCATCACGCTGTCCTGCGGGTCGGCGCCGGTCAGGTCGCGGGCCGCGAGCTGCAGCAGCCGGGTCCGGTAGGCGACCCTGAGCTGCCGGAGCGGGTCGCCCGCCCGGGCCGCGGTGAGCAGTTCGCGGCGCAGCTGCCCGGCCGCCGGGCGGTCAACGGCGGCCGGGCCGGCCAGCAGCTGCCAGTCATCGGGATGCCTGGCCAGGTGCTCGCCGAGTGCGGCGCTCGCGCCGA
>JASHQL010000494.1 GCA_030039155.1 Streptosporangiaceae bacterium
ACCCGCCGCGCGGCGACCTGCTGCTGTCCGGGCACGCGCACCTCGACCTGGCCTGGCTGTGGCCGCTGGCGGAGACCCGGCGCAAGGCGCTGCGGACCGGCTGGACCGCGGTCAACCTGATCGCGGCGTACCCGGAGTTCACCTTCAACCAGTCGTCCGCGCAGTTCTACGCGTTCGTCGCGCAAGACGATCCCGAGCTGATCCAGCGGATCAGCCAGGCGGTGGCGACCGGCCAGTGGGAGCCGGTCGGCGGCATGTGGGTCGAGGCCGACTGCAACATGCCGTGCGGCGAGTCGTTCGCCCGCCAGCTGCTGTACGGCCAGCAGCTGTTCAAGCGCATGTTCGGCCGCACGCACCGGGTCGGCTGGCTGCCGGACTCGTTCGGGCTCTCGCCCGGTCTGCCCCAGCTGTTCGCCAGCGCGGGGATCACCGGCCTGTTCGCGCAGAAGGTGAACGGCGCCGACACCAACCAGTTCCCTTACGACCTGTACTGGTGGCAGGGCCTGGACGGCAGCCGGGTGCTGGTGCACGCCTTCGAGAACCCTGACGGCCATTACGACGCCATGCTCGGCCCCGAGGCGATGGTCAGGACCTGGCAGAACTTCCGCGGCAAGCACGTGCACGGGCAGAGCCTGCTCACCATCGGCTACGGCGACGGCGGCGGCGGCCCGACCGCCGAGATGATCGAGAAGTCCAGGCTGCTCGCCGGGTACCCGGTGCTGCCCAGGGCCGCGTTCGGCCGGGCCGACGAGCTGTTCGACCGGCTGCTCGGCACCGCCGCGGCGAGGCAGCTGCCGGTCTGGAACGGCGAGCTGTACCTGGAGTTCCATCGCGGCACCTACACCACGCAGGGCCGGCTGAAGCGGCTGCACCGCCGCGCCGAGCGAGACCTGGTGGCCGCCGAGGTCGTCGGCGCGCTGCGGGCGCTGGCCGGCGACGCCACGGTGAGCGCGGACCCGGCGCAGCTGACGCCGTCGTGGCACACGCTGCTGCTGAACCAGTTCCACGACATCCTGCCCGGCTCCAGCATCCGCGAGGTGAACGTGCAGGCCGAGGTGCAGCTCGCCGAGGTGGTCGCCGCCGCCTCGCGGGCGCTCGGCCAGCACCTGGACGGCCTGCGCGAGCTGCTCGGCGGCGGCGGCGAGCAGCCAGGCCTGCTGCTGGTGAACCCCGACCTCGGCAGCCGGCCGGTGCGCGCGGCCGTCGATGCGTCAGTGGCCGGCGCGCAGCCGGTCGACGGCGGTGCAGTGGTCGCCGCCGCGCAGCGCATCGGCGGGCTCGAGGCGAAGATCGTGACCGACCTGGCTCCGCCGGCCGGCCTGACCGCGTCGGGCCGGCTGCTGGAGAACGGCTTCGTCCGCGTCGAGCTTGACGACAGCGGAGCGCTGGCCAGCGTGTTCGACAAGGCCGCAGGCCGTGAGGTGCTGGCCGGCCGGGGCAACCAGATCTGGGCCTACGTCGACAAGCCAAGGCTGTACGACGCCTGGGAGATCGACGAGTCATACCAGGGCGCTGGCCAGGAGATCGGCCCGGCCGAGTCGGTCGAGCTGACCGAGGCCGGGCCGCACCGGGCCGCGATCAGGGTCAGCCGCCGGTTCCGGTCAGGCACGATCGTGCAGGACGTGCGGCTGTGGGCGAACTCGCCGCGGGTGGACTTCCACACCGTCATCGACTGGCATGACCGGCACTGGCTGGTGCAGGCCAGGTTCCCGCTCGCGATCCGCGCGGCGCAGGCGAGCTTCGAGACGGCGTTCGGGGTGGTGCAGCGGCCGACCCACCGCAACACCTCCTGGGACGCCGCCAAGTTCGAGGTGCCCGGCCACCGGTTCGCCGACCTGTCAGAGACCGGGTACGGGGTGGCGCTGCTGAACGACGGCAGGTACGGCTATCACGCGATCGGCGGCGAGCTCGGCATCAGCCTGCTGCGGTCGCCGGTCTACCCGGACCCGCTCGCCGACGAGGGCAGGCACGAGTTCAGCTACGCGCTGCTCCCGCACGCCGGAAGCTGGCAGGAGGCCGGCGTGCTGGCCGAGGCCGAGGACCTGAACCGGCCGCTGCTCACGATGCCAGTCCAGGCGGCCGGCCCGGCATCGGTGCGGCCGCTGCGGCTGGCCGGGCTGCCGCTCGGGCTGGGCGCGCTCAAGCCGGCCGAGGACGGCAACGGGTACGTGCTGCGCTGCTACGAGCCGCACGGCGCGCGCGGCGAGGTGTCGCTCGACCTGCCGGCCGGCTGGCGGCTGGCCGGGGAACTCGACGTGCTCGAACGGCCGGCCGGCGACGCGGCGCTGTCGTTCACCCCGTTCCTGGTGCGGACCTGGCGGCTGACCGGCGGGCCGGCCTAAAAGAACGTGTGCACGCAGCCGGTGACCTGCCACCGGCCGTCCAGCAACGGGATCAGCCGCCACCTGTCGAACGCCGAGCACGGGTGCGAGACGCCGAAGCCGATCAGGTCGCCGACCTGCAGCGGGTCCGGTCCGGCCCGGAGGAACGCATGGTGGTCATTCAGGCCTGCCGTCGCCGCGCCGGCCAGCACCTCGGGGGCCGGCGCCGCCCGCCGCCAGATCAGCTTCGGCCTCGGCAGCCCGGCGTCGTAGGCCAGGTCGCGCCGCCCGGCGCCGACGATGGCCAGCCCGGGCTCGGGGACCGAGAGCACGTGCGCCCACAGCAGCAGCGCCGGGCGCAGCGGCCCGCCGAGCGCCGGGTCGCGCGCGAACGGCGACACGCGCTCGTACATCCCGTCGTCGTGGGTCAGGTAGCTGCCGCAGCGCAGCACCACCGTGACGTCCAGGCCGGCCGGCCAGCCGCCGGTCAGCTCCCTGGTCACCACGTCGAAGAACGCGCTGCCGCCGCAGGACACGACGAACTCGCGGCCGGCATCATGCAGGCCAGCGGCGAGGACCTCGCAGGCCGCATTTTTGAGGGAACGAAGGTAATCCGCGACTGCCGCCTCCGCCGCGCTGTAGTCCGAGCCGAGCAGACCCTCGTAGCCGGCCACGCCCGCCAGCCGGAGCGGCGCCGCCGACGCC
>JASHQL010000495.1 GCA_030039155.1 Streptosporangiaceae bacterium
CTGATGCAGGCTGAGCGCCTTGAGGTGCTCGAGCACGATGCCGCCGTGGCTATGCACGATGGGCTTGGGCAGGCCGGTGGTACCTGAGGAATACAGCACCCACAACGGGCTCATAAAGGGAACGCGTCGGCATGTCGCCGGTCCCGCATGCTCCGCGCCGCCCGGCAACCCGGTCCAGGCAACCACGCGAACCGGCATGTCCGGGCCGGTGTCGTGCGCGCCGACGTAGCTGACCTGCACGAGCGCGGCCAGGCCAGGCAGTTCGGCGGCGATCGCCGCCACCTCGGCCCGCCGGTCGAACCGCTTGCCGCCGTACACGTAGCCGTCGACCGCGATCAGCACCTTCGGCGCCACCTGGGCGAACCTGTCGATCACGCTATGCGGCCCGAAATCCGGCGAGCATGACGTCCAGATCGCGCCGAGGCTGGCGGTGGCCAGCAACGCGATCAGCGCCTCCGGCGAGTTCGGCAGGTACGCCGCGACCCGGTCGCCCGGCCCGACGCCGAGCTCGGCAAGCCCGGCGGCGACCCTGGCAACCTCGCGGTCAAGCTCGGCGTAGCTGAGCGTGCCGTCCCGGCCCGCCTCGGAGCGGTACACGACGGCGGTCTTGTCCGGGCTGGTGGCGGCCCAGCGCAAGATGTTCTCCGCGTAGTTCAGCGTGCTGCCCTCGAACCAGCTGATCCTGGGCATCTGCTCACCGGTCAGCACCGGCCCGGCTCCGCGCACGCCGACCACGCCGAAGAAGTCCCAGATCGAATTCCAGAACGCGGCCGGATCGGAAACCGACCACTGCCACAGGGCCGCGTACGAGTCGGTCACCACCTCGCGCTCGGCGGCGAGCCAGCGCTGGTACCCGCCGATCACGCTCCGCTCGGCACGGTCAGGCCCTGGTGTCCAGAGCACCTCGCCGTAGTCCTGGCCGGCCTCAGACGCGGCCTTGCCCGCCGCTGCCGCGCCGGCGCCGTTGTCGGGTGGCATAGGCATCAGCATGGATGTCTCGCCCCCAACTTGTCAGCCAACCGGCACCTTCGCCAGACTCTTATCTACCAGTATGGGATCCCGGCACCGCTGGACCTGCTGGTTCAGCCGTGTGCCGGGAGGACCAGAAGCGCCGCAGCGCGATCACCGACCAGATGGCCTCCACCACGCCAAACGGCCAGGCGCCGGACAGGAAGCCGTAGCTGCTTGCCAGCATGCACCCGACGCCGAAGCACAAGATGAAGCGCGGATGGCGCCGCTCCAAGGCGTACATGACCATCATGAACGTCAGCGCGGTCACGCCGTACAACGTCAGTGCCAAGCCGCTCACCGCGTGCCTCCCGTCAGCTCACTGCCCCAGCCAACCAGACAATCCGGCATCCCAGGCAACGTGATCATGGGCTTCAGGGGCGCCACGGCGCCCCTGAAGCCCATGATCACGTTGTTGGTTGTCGCCAGCTCACCGGCCGGCTGGTACTCCGGTCAGCCGTCCGATGGCGGCCACCACCGCCTCGGTGTCCGACAGGTCGGGCAGTACCAGGTCGGCTCCCGCGGCGCGCAGATCGGCGACCGTGTCCCGGCCGGTGCCGACCGCGATGCTGCGGGCGCCACCGAGCCCGGCGGCCTCCATGTCCCGGCACGAGTCGGCGATGTAGACGGTCATCTCGGCGGTGACCTGTACGCCGTACTTCTCCGCCGCCAGGGTCCGGCAGCCAAGCAGCAACGACCCCCTGGGAAACGCGTCCGACCCGTAGCCGCCGATCGCCAGGTCGAAGTACCTGTCGAGGCCGAACGCGCGCAGCTTGGCTGCCGCGTTCGGCTTGATCGAGCCGGTCAGCACCGACTGGACGACGCCGGGCAGCGCGGCAACTCTGCTGACCGCGTCGGTGGCCCCGGGCAGCAGCCCGCCGAGCTCGCTCAGCTGGTCACGGCGCGCGGTGAACGCGGCCTCAAGTTCCCAGAAGTACCTGGCGAGCAGCTCGGCGTTCGCCGTCTCGTCCGAACCGGTCGGCACGTCGTTGAGCGCCAGCGACTCGAAGAAGATCTCCGAGTCGCTCCTGGCCACCACCTGCGGCAACGAAACTAGCGGCCGGCCGGTCACCCGGCGGAAGGCGTCCGCGTAGGCGTCACGAGACACCCGCGCGACGTCCATCAGAGTGAGATCGATGTTCCACAAGACCAGGCGGTGGATGGCACACCTCCGGCGACGGCGCGGCACGGGCAGCGGCGCATGGGTGCAGCCGCGCGGCCGCTCTCCCATGCTTGCACCTGGCCGCATTGGTGACCAGCATGCTGGGATCGAGCGTACTCCGTCATATCGGTCAACTAACGCAATTTGCGCGATCTTCACTCGAGGTCGGATGCCGCCGTCCTCACTTTCGGCAGTGCACTCAAGATCACACCCACGACATTTCACCGATTCTGGTGGTTCAGATGTGCTGTTTGCCGCTTACGTAACAACCAGAATCGATGAAACCTCGGGTTGACGACTGCGCAACGCGGCGCGCGGTAGCCCGGCGGGGCGGGCCAGCGGCGCCGCGCTACCGGGGGGCGGTACGCCGGTCAGCCCATGTGCGGGTAGCGGTGATCGACGGGCGGCACGAACGTCTCCTTGATCGTCCTGGCGTTGACCCAGCGAATCAGGTTGAAGATCGATCCGGCCTTGTCGTTCGTCCCGCTGGCCCTGGCCCCGCCGAACGGCTGCTGCCCGACCACCGCGCCCGTCGGCTTGTCGTTGATGTAGAAGTTGCCGGCCGAGAACCGCAAGACGTCCGTGGCGTGCGCGATCGCGGCCCGGTCCTGGGCGATGACCGAGCCGGTGAGTGCGTACGGCGCGATGTCCGCGGCCTGCGCGACCACCTGCTCGTAGTCGCCGTCGTCGTAGACGTGCACGCCGAGAATCGGCCCGAAGTACTCGGTGGTGAACAGCTCGTCGGTCGGGTCGGTCGACACCAGCACCGACGGCTGCACGAAGTAGCCCTCGCTGTCGTCCACGTTCCCGCCGGTCAGCACGCTCACCGCTGGCCTGGTCTTGGCCCTGGCCAGCGCGTCCGCATGGGTAGCGAACGCCTTGGCGTCGATCACCGCACCCATGAACGTGGACAGGTTGGTGCCCACGTCGCCCATGGTGAGCGACTCGACCGCGGCCACGAACGGGTCCCGCATCTGCTCCCAGACGCTGCGCGCGATGTAGCTACGGGAGGCCGCCGAGCACTTCTGGCCCTGGTACTCGAACGCGCCGCGGACCAGCGCGGTGGTGAGCACCTCGGGATCGGCCGACGGGTGGGCGATCACGAAGTCCTTGCCGCCGGTCTCCCCGACCAGCCGCGGGTAGCCGCGGTAGCCGTCGATGTGCTCCCCGACCGTCCGCCACATGTGCTGGAAGGTGCCGGTGGACCCGGTGAAGTGCACGCCTGCCATGTCGTGATGGGTCAGCGCCACCTTGGACACCGCCTTGCCGTCGCCGGTGACCATGTTGATCACGCCA
>JASHQL010000496.1 GCA_030039155.1 Streptosporangiaceae bacterium
GACCGGAACGGCAGCGCCTCGGCCGGGATGCCGTCCTGGCCGCTGGTGCCGATCCAGCGGGCGATCTCGTGCTGGTGCGCGGCGCTGGCGGCCAGCTCGCGGCCGGCCTGCGCGGACAGCTGCAGCACCGTGGCCGTGTCCGCGGCGTCGAGCATCCGCAGGCTGGCCAGCTCAGCGCCGGCCGAGCTGACCAGGTAACCGGCCAGCCAGCCGGGCACGCGCACCTCGGAGTAGGGCTTGCGATCGGTGTGCCGCCGCCACAGCGCGTCGTAGAGCGCCAGGTCGGCCGCGGTGGCCGGCCCGCCGGATGCGGCGGTCATGACGGCCAGCACGTCGAGCGGGTATTCCGGATGCGGGAGCACCCGGACGGTCAGGTCACGGCCCTGGGCGCGGGCCGCCGCCCTGGCATTGAAGATCGCGGCGCCGCAGCTGACGTACATGCCCCTGGCGTCAGGATCGGAGACCGGAAGCGAACGGTCAAGGACCGCGTAGAGCAGCAGGTCGTCGCCCTGCACGGTGAACTGCCACGGCTGGCTGTTGTGCAGCGACGGAGCGGCGCAGGCCGCCGCGATGATCGCAGTGGCCTGGTCGGCGGACGTGGATACGGACATTGGTTCCCCCGGATCTGTCGGCTGGCCGGTCAGCGGCGGCGTCCCCCCGGCATGCGCTGACCTTTTGGCCACGTTAGGCGGCGGCGAACCAGGCCAGCCAGGAGCCGAAGGTCCCGCGGTCGCGGGACCCAGGTACCGGTGACCAGGCACTTTGTCGGCTTAGTCAAATTTGTCAGCAGGCCGGCGGCGGGCGGTTGATGGCATTCGCCCGCGCTGGCAGTCTGTGCGTCGTGCCCGCCGGCCTGTCCGTCCCGCTGTCCGTGCTCGACCTGTGCCCGGTGCCGACCGGGGCGTCGACGGCCGAGGCGCTGCGCCGGAGCGTGGACCTGGCCCGGCACGCCGAGCGCCTTGGCTACCTGCGGTACTGGGTCGCCGAGCACCACAACCTGCCCGGCGTCGCCGCGTCCGCGCCTGCCGTGCTGGCCGGCCAGATCGCGTCGGCGACATCGGCGATCCGGGTCGGCTCCGGCGGGGTGATGCTGCCCAATCACGCGCCGCTCACGGTCGCCGAGCAGTTCGGCGTGCTCGAGGCGCTGCACCCAGGGCGGATCGACCTGGGCATCGGCCGGGCGCCAGGCACCGACCGGGCCACGGCGCGGGCGCTGCGCCGCGCTGCGGAAGGGCTGCCGGCTGCCGATTTCGCCGGCCAGGTCGCGGAGTTGCGCGGGTATTTCGCCGGGCCGCGGGACGGGGACGGCGAGGCGGGCCGGATCCGCGCGATCCCTGCGGAGGGGAACGAGCCGCGCATATGGCTGCTCGGCTCCACCGGCTACACCGCAGAGCTGGCCGGTGTCCTTGGCCTGCCGTTCGCGTTTGCCTATCACCTCAGCGCCGCCAACGCCAGGCCCGCGGTCGCGCTTTACCGCAAGACGTTCCGGCCGTCGGGCCGGCTCGCCGTGCCGTACTGCCTGATCAGCGTGTCGGTGCTGTGCGCGGAGGATGCCGGGACCGCGCGCTGGCTGCACGGGCCGGCCCGGCTGTCGATGCTGCGGACGCGGGCCAGGCGCCCGTCCACGCTGCCGAGCCCGGAAGAGGCCGCCGGGCGCGGCTACTCGGCGGCCGAGCAGGAGGTGATCGCCGAGGCGACCGGGTCGCACGTCGTCGGCGACCCGGCCACCGTCGCCGCGGAGCTCAACCAGCTCGTGGCGCGCACCGGCGCCGACGAGCTGATGATCACCACAAGCGCGTTCGGGCACGCGGACCGGCTCGCCAGCTACCAGCTGCTCGCGAGCCTGCGCCAGGCACCGCGGGTCAGTCCTTCTTGACGTCCTTCGCGCGGTAGTGCTCGAGCAGGTCCTGCATGCCGGAGGTCCCGGTCAGGCCCTTGATGCCGCCGAAGGTCTGCGGGTGCCAGGGCCGGTTCACCGGGTCGGGCGACACCGACTGCACGCTGTCCGCCGAGCAGATGTCCGCCGGGTCGAACTCCGCGGTGCCCTCAAGCACCTGCAGCAGCGACTCGGACGGCGGGCCGATCGCCGGGCCGATCACGTCCGAGCTGGTCGGGATCGCCGACGGCGGCACCGCGAACCGGCCTGGCACCGGGAACGGCTGCAGCAGCTCGGCCAGGTTCCGCGCGTTCTGGTCCCGCGCGGTCAGCGGGTTCAGGCCGAAGGTGGACTCGATCAGCGCGAGGCTCGAGCAGTGCTCGTACGGGCCCTGGTGCACGACCTGGCGCGGCCGCGCCAGGTTGGAGATCACGATGCCGGGCACCCGGAAGCCGAGCTGCTTGTAGTTCGGTATGAGCTGGCCGTCGGTCGGCGTGCTGCTGTCGCCTTCGTGCATCACGTCGGCCGGGTTGGTGTCGTCGATGACCTGCGGCGGCGGCACGTGGTCGTAGAAGCCGCCCCACTCGTCGAAGGTCACGATGAACACCGTGTTGTCCAGGTAGCCGTTGTCGGCAAGCGCGTGGTAGGCGTCGGCGATGAACCGCTCGCCGAGCCTGATGTCGCCGAGCGGGTGGTCGTCACCCGAGGTGCCGTTCCCCTCGTCGTCGAAGGCGGGGTCGATGTAGCAGACGTTCGGCAGCGTGCCGTTCTGGCAGGCCGTCACGAACGACGTGCCGGCTGACAGCGCTGCGGTCGACGCGTCGGCGTCGGAGAACGGGTGCATGAACGCCTGGTACTTGAAGACCGCCCCTGGCTCGATCGCCGGGCTGGCCCACAGCGCCAGGAACGGCGCGTCCCGGTAGTAGTAGCCGCCGGTCGGGATGCCGCTGGAGTTGGGGATTGGGGACAGCTGGTCCCAGATCGTCGGCAGCGTGGACGCCACCTCGGAGTTGTGGTCGCGGTCGGTCTGGGCCGCGTGCTGGTAGAACCGGTTCGGATAGGTCTCGCCGGCGAACGCGCAGAAGTAGCGGTCGAGCGTGACGTAGTTCTCCGCGAGCGCGCCGGTGACCGGCAGGTCGGGCAGCGCCTTCCGGTCGCCCCACGGGTGGAAGTTGGTGTAGTAGCCGATCGGGAACGTGTTCGCCGCGGCGAGCGT
>JASHQL010000497.1 GCA_030039155.1 Streptosporangiaceae bacterium
GCAGCGCCGGCCCGGTGCCGGCCTGCAGCCAGGCGAGCCGGAGGTGTTGTCCGGCGAGCCGGTCGTGCTGCGGGCCGAACGGCAGGCCCGGCCGGACGAGCAAGCGGTGCTGCGGGACGAGCCAGCGGTGCTGCAGGGCCGGGTCATCGAGCCCGGCGATGACGGCGGTTGGCAAGACCGGCAGGCGGCTGGGGATCCGGACCTTGACCTGGTCGGCGAGCTGTCGCTGATCGCCGACCGGGCGCTGGGCTGGGCGCACGGCAGGTCGATCACCGCCAGCTCGACGGCCGGCATCTCGCTGACGCTGGCCGGCTGCGCGGCAGCCTGGTTCTCGGCTGGCACCAGGTCCGGCAACATCTACGGCGCGCTCATGCTGGCCGCCAGCTACCTGTGCACGCTGGCAGCCCGGCGGCTGGTGGGCGGGCAGGCCGGCTGGCTGCCGATCACCTCGGCCAGGCCGAAGCGCCCGCCCGTCGCGTGGTCCTACCTGCCGGTGCCGGTCGAGTGGCTGGCCAGGATGCTGGTCCGCTGCTGCGACTGCGTCGTCATCGCCGGGCTGGCGGCCGGCGCCGCCGCGGACCGCTGGTCAGGCACCTGGCCGCTCGCGGTGGCCGTGCTCGCGCTGATCACCGTGCGGCAGCTGATGGCCAGCTGCGCCGGCACTGCGGTGCATGATCGCGACGGCCCGGTCGGCCAGCTGATCGCGAAGGCGATGGACATGCCGGCCGGCGGCAGGCTGCTGCTCGTCGTGCTGGCCGCGCCGATCTTCGGCGCGCGTGCCGCGCTGCTCGGGCTGCTCGGCTGGGCCGTCATCGCGATCGGCTATGCGATCGCTGACGAGCTGTTCCAGCCGCCGGCCGAGCCCGCCGCCGCAAGTGCGGCGGGCGGGTCAGGAGGGCTATCCGCGCCGCCCCGCGCGGCCGGCACCGGGCCCGCCGCGATCGAGGCCGCCGATCAGCAGCACGAGCCAACCGGCATCGACCTGCTGCTCTCGATGGCGAAGCCGGAGCCGGACCGGGACGATGGGCCGCAGCTCACTGGCTCTGGCCAGGTCGCCGTCTATGACCGGCGGGCCGCGAAGGTTCGCTGGTGCCGCGACGACGGCGCGATCGCGGTCCGGATCGGCGCCCTGGTACACGGCAACCTGTCCCCGCTTGCGCCGGCGCTGCTCGGGCTGGCCGGCGCGGGCCTGCTTGCCCTGCTCGGGCTGCGCGACCTGCCGGGAATCCTGCTGCTCACGCCCGCGATCGCCATGCTGATGGCGGCGCCAGGCGCCAGCCATCCGCACACCGGCAGGGCCGACTGGCTGGTGCCAGCCGCCCTGCTCGGCGCGCAGTGCCTGTATGTGGGCACGCTCGGGGTGGCGGCCGGGGTGCCAGGTGGCGTGTCGTTCGGGCTGGCAGCCGCGATCGTGCTGCGCTACACCGACCTGTACGGTGCCGCGCGACCGCCTGCGGTGTCGCGCGGCCGGCTGCAGTTCGCCAGGGCCGGCCTCGGCTGGGAGGGCAGGATGCTGGTCGTCGGCCTTGGCGCGGCCCTCGGCATCGCCACCTGGGCCGACCTGCTGCTGGCGGGCTACCTGTTGTGGGTCACGGCGGCGGAGGCCAGGTCGACGCAGCACGCGGGCAAGGGCTGGTAGGCCGCGTGCTCGGCATGGTGCTCGCCGCGGGCGAAGCACGCCAGCTCAGGCCGGACACCGACCGGATTCCGGCGGCGTTGCTCGAGGTAGCCGACGGGGTCACGCTGCTTAACCGCACGCTGGCACAGCTCGCCGCGGCCGGGCTCACCGAGATCGTGATCGTGACCGGCCACGGTTCCGCCGCGGTCGCCGACCTGATGACCGACCTGGAAGGCCGGCACGGTGTCTCGCTTGACCTGGTGCACAACGATCGCGCCGCCGAGTGGGGGGACGCCTACTCGGTGTGGCTCGCCCGCGAGTACTTCGGCCGCGGGGTGCTGCTGGTCGACGGCGACGTGCTGTTGCCGGCCAGCGTGCCTGCCGCCCTGCTTGCCGCCGCCGAGGCCGACGGGCACGCCGACATGATCATCGCCGCCGACCAGCTCGGGTCGGTGCAGCGTGATCGTCCCGCCAGGCAGGTACCGGGAGCCGCCGCCGAGCGGGACACCAAGATCGTGCTTGACCCTGGCGGGCTGCTGATCAGGATCGGCAGGAAGGTGGACATTGCCGACGCAGACGGCAGGTTCCTCGGCGCGACCGTGATCAAGCCGGTTGCCGCCGTCCTGCTCGCCGATGCGCTCGAGGCCACCTGGCGGCGCGATCCGGCCAGGTCGTACGAGGACGGATACCAGGAGCTGATCGACCGGGGCGGCGCGGTCGTCGTCGCGCCCGCGATGGCGGCCGGCTGGATCCAGGTAGCTGACCACGCGGACCTGCGGCGAGCACGCGAACTGGCCGGCCAGGACTAATCGGCGCGGCCGCGGTCAGCTGGCGAATGCTGCCTTGTCGTGGCAGATGTTCACGCTCGCCGACACGCCGCCGTACTGGTTCGTCAGGTTATTCATGGTGGACTGCGAGGTCGGCGCGGCCTTGAACTTGGAGAACGTGGAGCCAAGGATCACGTCGATCCGCTTGCCGCCGATCGACCCGTCCTGCTGCAGCGTCACGTCGGTCATCAGGCTGGCGATCTGCTTGGCCACGGCCAGCCCGGCCGGGGAGCCGTATTTGATCACCGAGCCGGTGTAGCTGAAGTTGTTGCCTGGCGCGTTCTTGTTGCCGGTCACATTGAAGCCATCGCCGGTCAAAGTGGTAGCCGCGGTGGCGGCGATGCCCTGCACGCCGGAGCCGTTCATGACCTCGACGCGAGCCTGGCTGTCGGTGAGCGAGGCCGACGCCGAGCCATTCGTTCCCGTCTTCTTCGACTTTGACTTGTGCGTCCTCGGCAGCCGCCGGTCGTTGGCGATCGCGGAGAACAGGCCCTGGTCCTGCGGGGTCCACTGCACCCAGGCCGTCGGGTTCACCGTGGCTGCCACCGTCGGCACCTCGATGAAGCGCACCGACTTCGGGGTCAGGCCGCGCAGCCCCTCGGCGATCCGCAGCATCACGTTCGGGGTCAGCCCGGTGTCGGTGGTGATGAAGTGGTGGCTGGAGAGATCTGTGACGATCTTGAGAATCTTGCCGTAGTTGTGCAGCAGGCCGCTCTTCTCGATGCCCTGCATGACCGAGGCGAGCAGGAACTGGTCGCGCTCGATCCGCTGCAGGTCGGAGCCGAGGCCAAGGCCCTCGCGGGCGCGCCAGAAGGCAAGCGCCACGTACCCCCAGACGTGGTGCATGCCGGCCTTCAGCTTGAGGTTGGCCTGCGGCACGTTCACCGCGTACGGCAGGCAGACCTCGACGCCGCCGAGGTCGTCGATGACGTGCTCGAACCCGGTGAACGTCATCTCGATGAAGTCGTTGAGGCGGATGTGCGTGGTGTGCTCGATGGTCTTCCACAGGCAGCCGGGCCCGCCGTAGGCGAAGGTCGAGTTGATCTGCTCCACCTGGCCTGGCTGCGCTTGCTGGCCGGTGAAGCCGGGCTCGGCCGTGCAGCTCAGGATCGGCACCACCGAGTCGCGCGGGATGTTGAGCACCGTCACCTGGTGCCCGCCGGGGGCGATGTGCAGCACCATCACGGTGTCCGAGCGCTGGCCGCCGATGTTGACGTGCCCGCCGATCTTGCCGTTCTTGCCGGCCCTGCTGTCCGAGCCGATGACCAGCAGGTTCAGCGCGTTGGGGTCCTCGTGCGGGCGGGCGCCGGTGAGATCGCCGGCCACGTCCACCCGCCTGATCCCGTCCCAGACCTCGCGGTACCTGACGTAGGCGTAGACCGCGCCGCTGACCAGTGAGAGGGCCAGCACGATGGCCAGGCCGCCGAGCGCCATCGAGACCAGCGAGCGCCGCTTGCGTGGCGCTGGCCGCCGGGAGCGGCCTGACCGGCCCGGTCCTGGCTGGCCGACCTGGTCCCAGCTCACCGGCCCGCTGTTGTCATCTGGCCGGTACAAGGAGCCATCGGGGTCGTCGTAGCGGCTCATTACTCCTCGAGAACTGATCCGGTCTGGCGGCCTTGGCGGGGACAGCCGTGCGGTCGTCGCCCATGGTATGTGCTCGTAACCACAGGAATCACAGTTAGCCGGTAAAGATCACGGTAGACCCAGGTAACAGGGGGAACGTCCGTCCCCGGATTTGAGCCCGCGGCACTCGCTGCGGCCGACCGCCGCTTGGCCGGGAGCCGGTCCGCCCGGACCGGCCCTCGGGCAGCCCTGGGCACGGAGCATACCGACCGGGCGTCCGCCCGGCAGGAGAACCGAGCCGCCGGGAGCATGTGCCCCCGCGTGGTTCAGGGCAGGGCCGGGAGTCCCTTTACAGTTGGACCGTGCGCCAGCCAGACCATCCGACCGGTGAGCCGGCCGCCGCGACTGCCGCAACTGCCGCGACTGCCGCGACTTCGGCGTCGGCTGGTGATCCGGCTGCCGAGCCGGCTGACGGCGACGCGGCGGCCGGAGCGGATGCTGCGACCGGCTCCGGGGCCGGCCAGACCGAGGCTCAACCAGCCGAACCGGGTCAGCCCGGCGCGCCGGACTCGGAGCAGCCGGACTCGGCTCAGCCGGACTCGGGGCCGCCAGCCGCGCAGCCGCCAGACTCGCGGCCGCCAGGCGCGGGGCCGCGGCGATGGGTCGGCCCGCTGAGCGGGGTGCTGAACACCGTCGGGGCTGGCACCAGCCAGGCAAGGACTGTCGTCTTGAAGGCAAGCCAGCGGCTGCCTGCCCGGCTCAGGCCCGGCCGGGAGCAGGACCGGCGGGACCGCGCCGACCGGCCGCCGGCACCGCCAGACACTGCCGGGATGGCGCTGGCCCGGCTGACCTCGCTGCCGGTCATCGTGGTGATGGCCTGGCTGCTGCCAGGCCTGCCGCTGCTGCTGGCGGGCCGGTTCCTGCCGGTGCCGATGCTGCTGATCTCGGTGCCGCTGACGGTGGCGCTGGCCGCGAGCGGGCTGCGCGTGGTGCCCGGCCGGTGGCCGCGCGTCGGCCTCGGGCGGCAGCAGGACAAGCCATGGACGGCCTGGTTCGGCCTGCTCGGCAGCGTCGCCGTCGCGGCCGGGCTGACCGCCTGGCAGCTGCACATGCAGACCCAGTCGCTCATCGTGGTGCGCAGTCCTGGCGGCTACCTGCAGACCGGGTACTGGCTCGCGGAGCACGGCTCGCTGCCGATCCCGCAGCAGCTGCGCGCGTTCGGCGGCGCACACCCAGGCCTGAACTTCTCCAGCGCCGGATTCGTGGCGCACGGCACCTCGGTGTTCCCTGCCATGCCGTCGGGGCTGCCGATGATGCTGGCCGGCGGGTTCTGGGCGCACAGCATCACCGGCGCGCAGGCGATTGCGGCAGTGCTCGGCTGCCTGGCCCTGCTGACCTTCGGCGGCCTGGTGGCCAGGCTGGCGGGGCCGCAATGGGCGCCAGGCGGCGTGCTGGTGCTCGGGCTCGCGCTGCCCGAGCAGTACACCAGCAGGGCGTCGTTCCCGGAAACCGCCATGCAGGTGCTGCTGCTCGGCGGACTGTGCCTGCTGGTCGACGCGCTGGCGCTGCCGCCTGCGGCGGCGCGCTCGGCCGGTGCCCAGGCTGTGCCGGAACAGGCCGCGGCC
>JASHQL010000498.1 GCA_030039155.1 Streptosporangiaceae bacterium
GCTCGCTGACCGCGGAATGCATGAGCCGGCGTGCCCCGCTACGTGGGTGGTAGCGAGGCACGCCTGGGCTGCTGGGTCAGGTACGGATCCAGGTGTTGCCGAACGAGCCGTTGCTGGCGATGGCGCTGGTCGAGTCCTCCGGCTCGCCGCTGTTGTTCTCGATGATGATGTTGTACAGGCTGCTTTGCGAGTCGAGCGAGGCTCCGTTGGCATCCGAGGCGCCGTATTTGACGGTGCCGAAGTCCGCCAGCGGCAGGATGCCGCCGCTGTTGGTGCAGCACGGCGCCTCGGTGATGACCTCGGCCGAGGAACGGTCCAGGCCGGACTCGTTGATGACCTGCTTCTCGGTCCAGTTCCTGGTGGAGTCGGTCAGGGTCAGCGTGTAGGTGTCGGAACCGGAGAATACGACCGAGGCGCTCATGGCGTCCCCCGGCCTGACAGTGTTGGAGTACTCGTCAAGTGCGGCAGGGTACATCTCGTACCAGCCGTAGTACTCCGCGGTCCCGCGATCGCACCAGATGAGCGTGCCGGTCTGCTCGACCGAGTCGCTGCTGAAGCCGTCGAGGCCCACCCAGAACGCGGCGTACTGATCGTCAGATTTGCCACTGCACGTACCAGTGGGCTCGGTCCAGCTCGAGGACACGCTGGTGAAGGCGCCGTTGGAGCCCGTGGCGGCATAACCAGACCAGTTCGAACTCGCTACATCGGTGTAGCCGTCGATGCCACGCACCGAGGATCGGCCGATGCCGCCTGGCAGCGTATGGATGACGCCGCCAGGTCTGATCGAGCGGGGGATGGCAGGACGGCCTCCGGGGCCTGCGTGGTGGGCGACTGACGCGGACGCGTTGCCCGCCAGTCCCATGACACCGAGCGCCAACAAGACGGTAGTGAGGGGAATACTCCAGCGACGTACCATGCGGTCTCCTTCTGGGCCGTCTCTGCCGCGATCACGTGCACGGCCAGGCCAGGCACGCTGCAGCGGGGTAAGCCGACTGCAGGGAACCGTGCGGGGCAACCTCTTCGACCATTTCGTCACCGCGAGCATCACATCGCCGTGAAGGTATATTGACTGATCGTATTGGCTAAACAAAAGAGAGTTAAACGGTAGGTAGATCTTCTTGGCATTGCACGGCCGTCATCCTCGCTGTGGGCTCGGCGCGGGCCAACGACCGGCGCGACATCCAAGGCCGGTGCGGCAGGTGTGTTCGGGCCGGCTAGTTGTTCTGCCCTGAGAGGTTGGGGACGCGGCTGGCGGGTGGGTGGCCGCGGAGTGCGGTGTGTCCGCGGTGATTGTTGTAGGTGTGGAGCCAGCCTGGCAAGGCGGCGCGGCGTTCGGTTTCTGACTGGTAGGGGCGGGCGTAGGCCCATTCGTCGGCCAGGGTGCGGTGGTAGCGCTCGATTTTGCCGTTGGTCTGGGGCCGGTAGGGGCGGGTGCGCTTGTGGGTGATGTGCAGCTGGGCGCAGGTCTGGGCCCAGAGTTTCGACCGGTAGCAGGCGCCGTTGTCGCTCAGGATGCGCTCGATGGTGATCCCGTTGGCGGCGTACCAGGCGTGCGCGCGGGTCAGGAACGCGGCGGCGGTGTGCTTGCGCTCGTCGGGCAGGATCTCGGTGTAGGCGAGGCGGGAGTGGTCGTCTAAGACGGTGTGCAGGTAGCCGTAGCCCAAGATGGGCTTGCGGTTGGGGGTGCGCCCGGCCGGGGTGATGGTGGCCTGGTTGTTGTGCTGGCCGGCTTGCTTGCCCAGGAACCGCCAGCCGCCGCCGTCGGGGATGTTGCCGAGTTTCTTGACATCGACGTGGACCAGCTCGCCGGGGTAGTCCCGCTCGTAGCGGCGGACCGGGACGCCGGTGGCGCGGTCCAGGCAGGCCAGCCGCGGGCAGCGGTACCGGGTCAGCACCCGGTGCACGGTCGAGGGGTTCAGGCCCAGCCGCCAGGCGATCCGGGCCGGGCCCAGCCGCTGCGTCACGCGCAGGGCGATGATCCGCCGCTCCGTCCTGACCGGGAGCCGGGCCGGGCTGTGACGGGGGCGGGAGGACCGGTCGGCCATGCCCGCCGGGCCAGATTCGCGGTACCGGCCCGCCCACCGGGCCGCGGTGGCCGGCGACACCTGGAACCGCTCCGCCGCCCGCCGCAGCGGCCAGCCATCCTCCACGACACACCGGGCCAGGCGCAGCCGCCCGGTCTCGGTTAGCGGGGCATTACGGTGGGGCATGAGGGCCTCCCTGGGACTGGTGCAGATGTGGTGATCCACACCGAACCCGGATGGCCCTCCCTACTTCAAGATCATTGACGTCGTGTCGCGTCACCAACGTCCGTGGTCAGAACAGCTAGCCGGCCGGCGGCTGCGCCGAGGCTCTCGGCTGGCAGCGCGCGCTGGCTGACCAGCGACCAGCCGGGCTGACCAGCGGGGCTGACCAGGGCGCTAGCCGGCCGCGGGCGGGTGCGTATCGGCGAGCCGGTCGACCGCCCTGGCCAGCGCCTGCAGCGCAGGCGCGGCGGCGGTCAGCGCGCGCCGCTGCTGCGGGGTCAGCGTGGACAGCGCCAGGTGCAGCACGGCCGCGTTCGTTGCCTGCCACTGGTGCACCGCCTGCTGGCCCGCCTCGGTCGCGGTCAGCTCCACCGCCCGCCTGTCCTCGTCCGCGGCGGCCCTGCGCACCATGCCGCGCGCCTCGAGCGCGTTCACGATGGTCGTCACCGTATTCGGCCGCACGTGCAGCAGCCTGGCCAGCTGGCCGGGCCGTGCGCCTGGCAGCTCGGTCAGCGCGGACAGCAGCTCAAGCTGCGCGACCGCAAGCGGGTTGTCAGGATCGGCGACCCGTGCGCCGCGGCGCAGCGCGCGGCGCAGCCTGGCAATGCCTTCAGCCAGCCCGTCTGGCCGTGGCTCACTGCCGGAGGCCGGCTGTAGCTCTGGCACGCTGCTCTCCCGCCTCACCGGCTCACCCGCGCGTCCCGGCGAGCGTCGCGACCAGCGCGGCAGCGGCCAGCGAGGCCACCGCGAGCACCGGCCCCGCGGCCGCGTCGATGCGGCCTCCCGCGTGCAGCGCGAGCGTCACCACCGCCACGCCGGACGCGGTGCCGAGCCCCCTGGTCACGTTCACCATCCCGCCGAGCGCCGACGCGTCGCTGGCTCCTGCCGCCAGCATGATCTGCGCGTTATTCGCAGGAATGTAGACGCCAAGGCCCGCGCCGATCAAGCCAAGCAGCGCCACTGTGACCAAGGCCGGCTCGGCCGGAACGGTCAGGCAGGCCAGCCCGGCGACGGCGAGCGCGCCGCCGGCCGCGCAGCGGTACCGGTT
>JASHQL010000499.1 GCA_030039155.1 Streptosporangiaceae bacterium
TCAGGAAGATAGCCGAGTACCTGGCCGGCCGGTCACGCAGCCTGTCCGGCCGTCAGCTCGGGCTGACGCCCGTCTGACTGGCGCCCGCCTGACCTCCCCCGGCCTGACCTGGCTCAGGTGTGATCTGGCTCAGGTGTGATCTGGCTCAGGTGTGATCTGGCTCAGGTGTGATCTGGCTCAGGTCTGACTTGCCGCCAGCCTGACCTGACCCCAGCCTGACCTGGCGCCGCCGCCTGACCTGACCCGGCCCGACCTGGCGCCCCGCTGAGCCGGCTCAGGTCGCTTCGGCGTCGTAGGGCGGGCTTTCACCCTGCTGTAGCCGGCTTTCCGTTGCCAGCCCGCCGAGCCCGGTCATCCCGGCGGCGCCGCTCGGCTCTGCGCCGTAACCCGACATGTCACCGGCCGAGCCGTTTCCGGCGGAACCGTTCCCGGCTGAGCCGTTGCCGTTCACGTCGTCAAACAGGTGCTTGCGCACGAACGTCTTGGGGTTGAGGTCGGCCAGGTCGAAGTTCTCGAACTCGGGGCCGAGGCTGCCCTGCAGCTCTTCCTTGGCACCTTCGGCGAGTTTCCGCAGCTCACGCAGCGCGCGGCCGGCCTGGCCCGCCATCTTCGGCAACTGCTCCGGGCCGAAGACCAGGAGCCCGATCACGGCAAGCGCGAGGATCTTCCAAATCGACAGATCGAACACGTGCGCTCCCGGCTCTCGACCACGACCCGATGGTCTGCTGCACCCCAGCGTAGACCGCCTTGGCACGTGGCTGAACTCCGCGCAGCGGCTAACGCCGTTGCGCGCTCGGTTCGGCGTGGCCGGCTACGACCTGGCCGAGCCGAGCCTGAGGCTGACCGTGTGCGGCTGGCCGGCCTGCACGAAGGTCACCTTGACCCGCAGGTGCGGCGGCAACGACCTGATCGCATCGAGCAGGCCGTCCGCGTTGGCAATCGGCAGCCCGTCGACCCTGGTGATGACATCGCCAGGCCGCAGGCCGGCCTTCGCCGCGGGGCCGCCAGGCGTGACCGGTGGCGGCCCGTTATGCCCGGCATAGCGGATTTCTGCACCCTGCCCCTGATACGTCATGCTGACCGCCGCGCCCATCACCGCGTGCTCCGAGTGCCCGGTCCTGATCAGCTCCACCGCGACCCGCCGGGCCTGGTTGATCGGGATGGCGAAACCGAGGCCGATATTGCCGCCCTGGGAGCCGGTGAGCGGATCGCCGCCGAGCGTGTCGATGGCCGCGTCCACGCCGATGACCTGCCCGCGCGCGTTCACTAGCGGTCCGCCCGAATTGCCGGGATTGATCGGTGCGTCGGTCTGGATCGCGTCGAAGTAGACCAGCGGGTGCCGGGCGCCGCCGACTGCTGGCTGCACCGGCCTGTCGACGGCACTGACGATTCCGCTGGTCACCGTCCCGTCCAGGCCGAGCGGCGAGCCGACGGCGATGACCGGATCGCCGACCTCGACACTGCCTGAGTTGCCGAGGGTCAGGGCAGGCAGGTCGCTGACGCCGACCGGCTTGACCACGGCGATGTCGGCGTACGGATCGCGGCCGACGACCCGTCCAGGCACCGCCTTACCGCCGCTGAAGACCACCTGGATGGCCGCGTGCGTCAGCTGCCCGTCCAGGGTGACCACGTGATTGTTGGTGACGATGTAGCCGCCCTTGATCACGAAGCCAGAGCCGGTGCCGGCCGAGCCGTCGACCCTGATGGTCACCACGCTCGGCAGCACCCTGGCCGCGATCCCGGCAACCGAGGCAGCCGGCCGGTTCGCGATGGCCGGCGGCACGGTGCCCAGGCTGTAACCGGGCGTGGTATCGCCGTCCACCGACCGCACCGCGATGATCCCGCCGGCCACGCCGCCGAGCAGCGTGCACGCCAGCGAGATGCCGGCAACCGCGGCCAGCATCTGGTGCCCGCGCAGCCAGCCGCCTATCCCCCGTCGGTGGCGGCGTGGCCTGCTGGTCGCGACCTCGGGCCGGTCGCCCAGGTCAGCCTGGTCCACCAGGTCAGCTGGCAGCGCGGGCGCGGCGGGCCGGGCGGCCCCGTTGGCGCTGCTGTCGGAGCCGTGGCCCGGCGGCCAGCCGATGCCGCCGAGCCGGCCAGGCAGCCGCCCGCCGGACACCCTGACACCGGGCCAAGGCCCAGGCTGATGAGGCATCTACCATTCCCCCGCCACCCCCGACGGCGAGCGGCCAGGCCGGACCGCTCGTCACTGCCTGCTATCTGCCCTCAGCCAGGCAAAGCTAGGCATGACTCAGCGGAAGGGGTTCGCCCAGGACACCAGCCGCCTGAGCCCGCGGCCGATCCGGGCGAACAGCCCGAAGGCCCGGTCCTGCGGCAGCCCGGCGACCGCACGGGCGACCGTCGGGCGGGGCGCGTCGGCGATCATCGAGTACACGTATCCGTGTGCCGACCAGGCCAGGATCCTGTCGTCAGCATCGCTGACGTAGAGCCGGCGGCCGGCCAGGCTGGCCGAGTGCCAGTCGCCGAGCTGGTCAGGCAGGTCGCCGCGCTGCAGGAACAGGGAGATCACCGACAGCCCGTCTGAGTAGGTGAGCTCGACGACCCGGCCCTGCGCCGACGGCATCTGGTGTGCGGCAACCAGGATCAGGCTGCCGGCCAGCAGCCTGGGCAGCGGCCAGCCGGCCGACCGCAGCGCCGCGACCTGCGACCAGCCGAGCGGGATCAGGCTGTGCTCCGGCTGGTTCAGCCCAGGATCGCCGCCCCCAGCTGGCTCAGGTTGGGCCGAACTCCGCAGGCCGCCCACCTGCAAGCTGGTGAACTCGGTATCGCTGACCAGCCCGCCCTCGGTGCCGAAGAGCTGCCGCCGCAGCGGCAGGCCGGTGGCGTCGTCCAGCCAGAAGATGGCCGCCAGGCCGCCGCCAGGCCGCCATAGCTGCACGATCCTCGCTGGCCGGCCGTCGGCCG
Source organism: Streptosporangiaceae bacterium (assembly GCA_030039155.1). Lineage (GTDB taxonomy): Bacteria > Actinomycetota > Actinomycetes > Streptosporangiales > Streptosporangiaceae > JOPF074. Next base: position 2,926 of record JASHQL010000499.1, read on the forward strand.
TTCCCCGGCCTGCGTAGATCGTGACGAAGTTGTCCTGCAGCAGCGCGAGCTGCTGCTCGGTGATGCCCATCGCATCCTGGTCCGCGGCTGCCAGGCCGGCCGGCGTGGACCGTGGTGCATCTGCCGGCCGGCCGGTCATGAGCTGGCCGCCTGGCTGATGCCAGACCTCGATGACGTCGGTCGTCACTCCGGCCGGCCCCCACCATCTGACGCTCTGCTCACCGCTGAACTCAGTGGTGGCGCAGGCCGACGCCGCCTGCACCATCAGCCTGCTGCCGAGCTGCATCGCGGTCGCCGGTACCGCCGGCCGGCCGCGCCGGGCACCCGAGTCCTGGGCGAACGCTGGCGCCGTTGCCGCCCGGTGCCGGCTAGCCGGCCGCGCGGCAACCGGGCCAAGCAGCACCGCGGCGCCGCCAAGCAGCCCGAGAGCCGCAGCAAGGCCGACCAGGTTACGGCCAGCTACCGAGGCGTTCACCGCCCTGGCGAGAGTCGCAGCCCTGCGTCCTCGTCAGAGGACCGCCGCACCCCGGTGGTCGGCGGGTGCTGCACCATGTACACGTCGACCGCTGGCGTCACCCTGGGCGCCGGCGCATCAGAGCCACCGCCCGCGATGAACGCAGCGGTACCGAGGCCGGCCAGGAACAACGCGAACGAGCCGGCCATCAGGTACCGGCCCGGCTTGGTCTCGGCACGGCGCGCTCGGCCGGCCGACTCCCATGGGTCCTGCTGGGCCGGCCAGCGCGGCAGCACAGCCTCTGGCGTGCCGGGCAGCCCGGCGGCAGAGCCAAGTGGCTGATGGCCATCGAGCCAGCCGTCTGTCACGCCAGCGAGCTCCATCAGGCGGCCGGTCAGCCCGGCGTCCGCGGCAGCCTCACCCAGCGCGGTCATCCGCCGCTTCAGCGTCCGCAACGCCAGCGCCTCCGACCGGCACGACTCGCACCTGGCCAGGTGCAGCACCACACGCTCGCGCTCGGCGCTCGACAACTCCTCGTCGATCCACGCAGAGAGCTGCGGGCCAAGATGGGTCATGGCTGCCCGCCCTGTGGCATCACCACGTCGACCTGCAGCCGCGGCGCGGGCACCGGCACTGCCGTGTGCCGCGGCCGGCGGTGCTCAAGCGCCTCGCGGAGCTGCGCACGGCCGCGGTGAATGCGGCTGCGCACGGTGCCGAGCTTGACGTCAAGCGCGGCAGCGATCTCCTCGTAGGTCAGCCCCTCGATGTCGCAGAGGATGACCGCTGCCCGGTACTCAGGCGCCAGCGCCTTCAGCGCGGCCTGGATGTCACCGTCCAGGTGCCGGTCATCGAATGCCTGGGCCGGCGTCGGCTCGGCGCCGCCGAGCCTGGACTCGGTCTCCTCGCCAAGACCCTCAAACCTGATCCGCTGCCGCCTGCGGGCCATGTCAAGGAACAGGTTGGTGGTGATGCGGTGCAGCCAGCCCTCGAAGGTGCCAGGGGTGTAGCCGGACAGCGACCTGAAGACGCGGACGAAGACCTCCTGGGTGAGGTCCTCGGCATCGTGGGTGTTGCCGGTCAGCCGGTAGGCAAGCCGGTAGACCCGAGCCGAGTGCTCCCTGACGATCTCTTCCCAGCTCGGTGGCGTCCAGTCGGCAGCTTCCGGCTGCCCGGCCTGAACGGCAAGCTGCGCAGCAGCCGGGTCCGCCGACCCTGCAGCAAGCTCATCCACGGTGTCCCCCTTTGCCGCCCCCACAGCGTTGAACACCATTATCTCGCCTAACCTTCCGTCACCACCAGCAGAACACGGACCGACCCGGAGCTGCCCCAGAGAAACCGGATCAAGCACGCATACTCACTCCCGATAACGCCATGCTAGCCCGGCTAGTTCCCGTGGCAGCTCGCTGACCGCTAGGCTGCCGCCCTGAACACCGGACCGGCAATCTGGGAGGCAGCCATCTCGATCGCCGAGGGCGACCTCGCCTACCTGGACGAGTTCCTGCCGGAAGACGAGGCCCTGCTGGCAGCCAGGCGTAACGCGGCCGAGGTGGGCGGCGCCGCGCCGGTGAGTCGGCTCACCGGCGGGACGTTGCGGTTCATCGCCGCGGCAGTGGGCGCCAGGACCGTGGTGGAGATCGGTACCGGCTGCGGCACCTCTGGCATCTGGCTGCTCCGTGGCATGCGTCCAGGGGCCGTGCTGACCAGCGTGGATGTCGAGCCGGAGCACCAGCGGCTGGCCAGGGCGGCGTTCCTGGCGGCCGGATTCCCGGCCGGCCGGTTCAGGCTGATCGGCGGCCTTGCGCTCGAGGTGCTGCCACGGCTCGCCGACGGCGGCTACGACATGGTGTTCTGCGATGCCGACCGGCATGAGTATCCCGAGTACCTGGCAGCCGCGATGCGGCTGCTCAGGCCTGGCGGCGTGGTGGCGCTCGACGGCGCGCTGGCCGATGAGCGGCAGCCGAGGCCGCCTGACGAGGGTGCCGCGGCCGCGCTGCGCGAGCTGCGGGAGCAGGTGAGTTCGGACGACCGGCTGGTGCCGCTGCTGCTGCCGGCGGGCAGCGGCCTGCTCGCGGCGGTGAAGCAGCCGGATTAGCCGGCCGCGCCGAGCCAGTTCAGCAGCAGCCTGACGCCGAATCCGGTAGCGCCCTTGGTGAGCTCGCCGTCATCGGATGCTGCCCGCCCGGCACCGGCGATGTCCAGGTGCGCCCAGGGCAGCCCGCCGGTGAACTCGCGCAGGAACAGCGCGGCCACGATCGAGCCAGGCGTCATCGCCTCGCGGGATACGTGCGCGATGTCGGCGACCGGGGAGTCAAGCGCCTGCCGGTAGTCATCGGCGAGCGGCATCCGCCAGAGCCGCTCACCGCTCGCCAGCCCGGCCGCGAGCAGCGCACCGGCCAGCTCGTCGTCGGTCGCGTACAGCGCCGCATGGCTGGTGCCAAGCGCTACCCTGACCGCGCCGGTGAGGGTAGCCAGATCGACCATCTGGTCCGGCTGCAGCCTGGCGGCGGCATAGCTGAGCGCGTCGGCGAGCACCAGCCTGCCCTCGGCGTCGGTGTTCAGGATCTCCACGGTCCTGCCGCCGAACTGGGTGATCACATCGCCTGGCCGGTAGGCCGACCCCGACGGCATGTTCTCCGCGGCGGCGATCAGGCCGGTCACCCGCTTGCGCACGCCAAGCCCGGCCAGCGCCGACAGCACCGCGATAACCGCGCCGCCGCCGGCCATGTCGGTCTTCATCGCGATCATGCCCTCGTTGGGCTTCAGCGACAGCCCGCCGCTGTCGAAGGTGATGCCCTTACCGACCAGCACGACGTGCCCGTCGGCGCCGGCTGGCGGGTGGTAGCTCAGCTCGATCAGCGTTGGCCCGCGCGCTGATCCCGACCCGACGGCCAGGATCCCGCCGAAACCGTCGGCGGCAAGCTCGGCCGGCGTCCAGGTCCTGACCGTGACCCCGTTGCCAGAGCAGGCTTGCTCGGCCTGCTGCGCGAGCCACTGCGGGCTCTTGATCCCAGACGGCGTGTTGGTCAGATCGCGCGCCAGCGCCACCGCGGCGGCGACCGCCTGAGCTCGCCGCACCGGCTGGCCGGCGCCGGATTCTGCACTGCCGGCCAGCTCAGGCACCAGCAGGTCAACCCGGCCTGGCCGGTCGGCCTTGGCGCCGGCTCCTGCCAGCTTGAACTTGTAGCCGCCAAGCAGCACCCCTTCGGCGAACGCCTGCACCTGGGCTGGCTGCTGACTGGCAAGCACGGCCAGCGCCCGGTGGCCGCGGGCCAGCCTGCCGAGGGCGGCACCTGCCCGGACCAGCGCTTGCCTGGTGCCGTCGCCGGCGCCGAGGAAGATCACCCGGACCTGGCGGCCGCCGGCCCGCCCCACGGTCGCGCCGGTCTCGCCCGGCTTCCCGGTCAGCTGCAGCGCGTCGATCACATCAGCCGGGTGAGCAGGAAGGATGGCAGCTAGCCCAGGCCAGGCCGGCGGCCGGGCCGGCACCCGGGAGCCAGCTTCACCACGGCCAGGCTCATCAGGGTCAGGGCCAGGCTCAACAAGGACGGCAAGCAGGTCGGCCGGCGCCGCCTGCTGATCGCTCGGGTTCGATAGGTATGACTCAAGGGCGTCCTGGCCATCGCCAGGCTGCAGGCCAATTTCAACTGTGAGAGGCAAGATCAGCCGACTGCGGACTTCAGCGCCTCGCTCAGCGCACCTGCCTCATCTGGCGACAACTCGACCACAAGCCGGCCGCCACCCTCGAGCGGGACCCGCATGACGATCCCACGGCCCTCCTTGGTGACCTCAAGCGGACCGTCGCCTGTCCGCGGCTTCATCGCCGCCATCCTGCATCCCCTTCCGTACTGGGGCCGCACGGAGCCGCGCCGAACGGTGCAAAACGCCCAGGCAACGGCATCTGGCGGGACCAGCCAGCCACAAACATCTCTATCAGTACCTCTATTATCCAGGGTTCGGCCACCCGATGGTAACGATCAGCCAGTGCGCGCTTGCTTCCCAGCGGCCAGGTCGGGGACTGTGAAGGCCGAATCGGGCGGCCGCCCCAGCCTCTGGACCCGCCCGCCTGGCAGGAGCTAAGGCAGTGAGCGATGCGGCGCGCTACCAGGCCGGTCAGGCGGTGGCCAGGTACGCCAGCCGGCCCGGGCTCGGCGAGTCGCTCGAGCACGAGGCTGAGCTGCGGACCAGGCTCAGCCAGACCGAGGATCACCGGTCGGCAACAGCGGCGTTCGTGGCCAGGCAGCGGCCCGCTTTATCCGGGCAGGTAACGCCGGCCGGCCCAGGTCACCCGGCCAGTTCGCGGCCCGGCCTGGTCAGACGGCCAGTTCGCGGGCCGCGCTGTCCTCATGTGCGCTGACGATCTGCTCGGCCACCTCGACCAGCTCGGACAGGTCCATCCGCTGGTAGCTGCCTGACGGATCCCGCCAGCTCACGGTGTCTCCGTGCCGCCAGACGGTGAGATGGCGGCTCACCGACAGCACGGAGATGGAGCCGTCCCGGTGGTCGCCGCGCACGATCGTGCCGACCAGGCCGCGGTCAGCCAGCATGCCGGCCAGCTCTGTCACCGCTTCCTCAGGGCTCGGCCTGATCCAGCCGTTCAGCTCGGCCAGCGCCGCGGGCGGCATCCGCAGCGCGAACCAGACTGCCTTGCCCGCGGCGCCGTGCGAACCGAGCCTGGCCCTGCTCGGGTGGCAGCCCCACTGACCGACCGACAGCCCGGCGACCACCTGCAGGCCGCGGCCGCTCACCCACTCCGACGGCGCCTTCAGCCCGGCCCTGGCCTGCGCCGCCGCGTCCAGCGTCGGCATGCAGTCGAACACCTTGCAGACCAGCTCATACTTGCTCGCGTGGCCGCGCAGGTAGACCCAGATCTCGGGGTTCACCAGCGCCTGCCGCGGCAGCGTGCCGGCCTCCACGGCGCGCAGCGCATGCAGGGTGTTGGCCGCCAGCTCGCTGGCCATGGTGATGCCGTCGTGTACCAGGTCGTCGGGCAGCGCGAGGCCGGAAACGGCCTCCCTGAACAGCTTCCTTGCCGCCCCTGCGCAGGTCGGGTCCATCGGCAGCGGCCGGGCGAAGCAGCCGCCTGCGCCGATGCCTGCGTCCGCGAACCGCCGCGGGACCGAGGGCAGGATCACTAGTGCCTCAGCTCGCGCCGTGGGGAGCTGACCATCGTCGTAGGCAGCCTGAGCACGCCACCCCAGGTCCCCGCCGTTATCGGCGGGCGATGGCAGCATGGTCCTCCGCCTTCCCGAGTAAGGCATCTGTGAAACACAGATTATGAGTTCACGGCGCAATTTCGCAATAGGTTGGCGGCCATGTCGTAGCAAATATCAAATGGCCAGCTCGTGAGGTGGCCAGCTGCGGCACGGCTGACCTGGCGGCCGCACGGAAGCGCAGGCCACACCGGCATCATGCCTCCCTGTGGCTGCTGGTGAAGCAGCCGGCTGACGGGTAAAGTCGCAAGCAGTGGCACTCGTTGGGCCAAATGCGGTCAAGCGGTGTCATGAGCCTCGAGACAGGCGATGCAAAGAAGGGATCCCCTGGGGGACAGCCCAGGGGATCCCTGCGTTTTGCCTGGCGATCAGCGCTGGCTGCCGCCAATGTCGTAGCTGCCGGCCTTCGCGTCGGCGAGGAAAGCCGCGAACGCGGCCGGGCTGACGATGTGGGCGCCGCCTGCTGGCCGCTTGGAATCCCTGATGGCGATCACACCGGGAATGTTGGCCGCGACTTCCACGCAGCCACCATTGTTTTGGCTGGCCTTGGCCTTGCGCCAGGTAGCCCGAGACAGGTCAGTCATCGATTACTCCAGACGTTGAGCGAGGTACTTGAGGTAGGCCGTTGTGTCGGCGGGCTCCAGTGCCGCCGCACAGGCCCGGTCGAACGTGCGGCTGTAGCTCTCAACCAGCGCCTGCTCACTCACCTCCTGTACGGCCGTGTCGGTCTCGGTGTAGACGATGGAAGGCTCGCCGTCTGGCAGGTCGAAGATGTTCACCGGGGAGAACATGCCCTGCGGCGGGCCGTCTTCGAAGCGCTGAATGCGAAGGTCAAATCCGGGCCTCGAGGACAGCTCCACCAGGTGGTCGATCTGCTCGCGCCGGTCGGTCTTGGAGCCCCAGTGGTACATCAGCGACGCCTCGGTGATCACCGCGACCAGCACCGGCCTGGCGTCACTGGTCCGGTCCAGGATCTCCTGGCGGCGGCGGCGTGCCGTCATCGCGCGCTGCCGCCAGCTCGGCGGCCTGGCGCCGAACCGCAGCATGGCCTCCATGTAGTCGCCGGTCTGCAGCAGGCCGGGCACCAGCAGTGGCATGAAGACCCTGATCTTGCTGGCGTCGTTCTCGAAGCCGGGGAACTCGTTATCGAACACGTCGGGATAGTCACGCCACCATGGCCGCTGCCTGGCCTGCACGGCGAGCTGCTCGAACTCGTCACGCTCGGCGCCGTCAACCGCGTACAGCCTGAGCAAGTCCCTGATGTCGCTCATCTCAGGGCGCTTCCACTGGTTGGCCTCGAACCTGCCGACCTTGCCCCGGCCCCAGCTCAGCTGGTCGCAGACGTGGTTCGCGGTCAGCCCTGAGGCGTGCCGCAGCTCGGTGAGGCGACGGGCTAGCCGCCGTTTTGCGACAGTAGCGCCATATGCGTCGTCGCTCATCGGCTCTTTGCCTCCTTCTGGGACGCGCTTCTTAGCATAGCCCTACGTAAGTTGTGAATCACAAAGATGAAGCCCCATTTCACATCCAATCCGGTCTCGGTTTCGCATCAGGCCGGCGGCTCAGCCTGGCAGGTCGAATTCGCCATTCCTGACGCCGTCCAGGAAGCACTCCCATTCGTGCTGGTCATAGACGAGCACCCGGCTCGCCGGATCGCCAGCCACCCGCACGAGCACCCAGGTGGCGCGGTCTGCCCCGACGATCGCCACCTCGATGCCGCCGGCCCCGCCCGCTCCGCGCCAGTGCAGCTCTGCTGGGTCGATGCCCAGGTCCTGCAGCGTCGGTTTACCGGAATTGTCCTGCGTCATCTGGTCTCCGTCACCCGCGAGTGCCGGTCAGCCGCGCCTGCCAACTGCGCAGTACAGGCCGCGGGCGCCGTCGGAGTCGGCGGCCTCCAGGTCCTCGGCGCCCCACAGGCCGACGTGGCTCAGCGCGGGCTCTGCACCGTCATACGGCGGCACCAGGTCAGTTCCCTCGAAGAACCGCTGCACCTGCTCCCGCGATCGCGGATATATGCCGGTCGCGGTGCCGCTGTACACCATCACCCCGGCCTCGATCTGAGCCGGGGGCATGTTGTCGGCGGTGAAGTGTGACAACGCCAGGTAGCTGCCTGGCGCGATGGCGGCCACGTACTGGCGCACGACGTTCCATGGATCGGCTTCGTCGGCAACGAAATGCAGCAGCGCCGTCATCAGCAGGCCGACCGGCTGGCTCAGGTCGATCAGGCTGCGCAGCGCGGCGTTCCCGAGCACCGCTGCCGGGTCGCACACGTCGGCGGTGATCAGCGTGGTGGTGCCGTCGCCAGCCAGCAGCGCGCTGCTGTAGGCAGCCACCACCGGGTCGTTGTCCACGTACACCACATGCGCTCCAGGCAGCACCTTGTGCACGGCGTCGTGGGTGTTGTTCTGGGTCGGCAGGCCGGAGCCCAGGTCGATGAACTGGCTGATGCCGTGCTCGGCAAGCCAGACAGCGGCCCGCTGGTGGAAGCCCCTGTTCCCCCAGACGCCATCAAGAAGATCTGGCACCAGCGACTTCAGCCGGTCAGCGGCCACCCTGTCCACCGGCAGGCTGAGCGTGCCGCCGAGCATGTAGTCGTACATCCGGGCCGGGCTCGGCGTCGACGGGTCGACACCAGGTGGCACCTCGCTGAGCACGTGCCTTTCACCTCCAGGCAAGCCCCCGCTGGCGGGACAGCCCCTGGCTGGCTGATCTGACCCATGCCGGAACGGCAGGCTCGTTGGGGGCTGTAAGCCCATAGTCTGACACGCGATTGCACGGGCCGCGAATGGCGGCTATCGGCCGACAGATCGCGCTTCCTTGCCGTTTCCTGTGACCCGCGGCTGACCTGCGGAATAGGCACCACGGCGATGACAACCGACCAGATGATCGTCGACCACGCCGGCCGCCTGCAACGTGGCGTAGGCGGTTGTCGGGCCGGTGAACCTGAAGCCGTGCTGTTGCAGCCGCTTCGACAGCGCCTTCGACGCGGGCGTCCACGCGGGCAGGTCGGCGAGCCTCACCGGAGCCTTGACCTGCGGCTCCGCAAAACTCCAGACCAGCGCGGCGAGGCCACCAGGCAGGTCGAGGGCAGCCCTCGCGTTGGCGATCGCGGCGTCGATCTTCGCCCGGTTCCTGACGATGCCGGCGTCGGCAAGCAGCCTGGCCCGGTCGTCTGGGCCGAATGCCGCAACGGCGGCGATGTCGAAGCCGGCGAACGCCGCGCGGAAGTTCTCCCGCTTGCGCAGGATGGTCAGCCAGGACAACCCTGACTGAAATGCCTCGAGGCACAGCCGCTCGAACATGCCGCGGTCATCGGTGACCGGCTTGCCCCACTCATCGTCGTGATAGGCCAGGTACTCCTGGCTGCCGAGGCTCCACGGACAGCGCAGCAAGCCGTCCGGCCCGGCCGCCGCGACCCGCGCACCTGGGTCGGGCTTGGCCGGCCGCCCGGTCCCGGCGGCGGCCTGGTCGCTCACTCGGCGTCCGCCGGCCCGCTCGGCGGGGCTGCCGAGGGCATCTGCGCAGCAGCGTCGGCGGGCTCGGCGCGCTCCTGCTGCAGCCTGGCGACCTCCGTCCGCAGCGCCGCGACCTGCGCGTTGCGGTCGCTCAGTGCCTGTGCCAGCCACTGCAGCTCGTCCAGCGTCGCGTGCACGTCATAGCCGATCATGGTGGTCGGCGGCAGCTGGACCTGGACGCCAGCCATGTTCATGAATCCGCCGCTGGTCGGCGTCCAGCTGGCCGTGTCGGTGCCGAGCTCGCCGCCGCGGCCGAGGGCGACGAAGACGACACCGGCCAGAATCGCCAGCGCGGCAAGGAACATGATGACGGGCACATTCAGCATCGTGCCATGCTCAGGCACATGGTGGAGCACCCAGCCGGCTGGCGGTTGCCAGCGTGCTGCGCCCTGATTGCCGTGGTCGCAGACGCCGCGGCCGGCGCTGCCGCCGTCGCCGCCGGCGCTGACGTGGTCGACCTGGGCGATGCCGCGCAGGCGGAGCTCACCGCGTTCCGGTCAGCGCATCCTGCGGTGCCGGTCTGCGGCTCCGCCGGACCGGCGGAGATTGTCCGTGACCAGCGCATGGCGGCGGCCACCGGAGCCTGGCTTATCTGTGCCGACCCGCAGTCCGCACGGCGGACCGGGCTCGCCGCCGGCCGGCTCCTGGTGCTGGCGAGCCCGGCGGAGACCGAGCGGCTCGCGGCCGCCGGCTGGCACCCGGTCGTGGACGCCGACGCCCATGGCGGATCAGGGCAGGCCGGCGTGATAGCGGCCGCCGCGGTCAGCTGCTGGCTGGGCGCCGCCGCCGTGCTGACCACGCGGCCAGGCCCGGTACGGCAGGCGCTCGACATGACGGCGTCCATCGCCGGCCGGCGGCCGCCGGCCAGGGCCGTCCGCGGCCTGGCCTGAGTCAGGTCATGTCGGCGGCCAGCCGGCCGCCGTCGGTGAGCCCGTGCGCCGCGACGATGATCTTGACGACCTCCTCAGGGTCGTCGACCACCTTGACCAGGTCAGGGTCGGCTGGTGAGATCCGGCCTGGCGCGAGCAGTTCCTGCCTGATCCAGTCCACCAGCCCGGTCCAGTAGTCGGAGCCGACGAGCACGATCGGGAACCGGGTGATCTTGCCTGTCTGCACCAGCGTGAGCGCCTCGAACAGCTCGTCAAGCGTGCCGAACCCGCCCGGCATCACCACGAAGGCCTGGGAGTACTTGACGAACACGGTCTTGCGCACGAAGAAGTACCTGAACTCGAGGCCGATCTCGACGTAATCGTTCAGGCCCTGCTCCATCGGCAGCTCGATGCCAAGCCCGACCGAGACCCCGCCGGCGCCGACTGCGCCCTTGTTGGCCGCCTCCATGATGCCGGGGCCGCCGCCGGTGATCACCGCATAGCCGGCGGCGGCCAGGCCGGCGCCGATCTGCTCGGCCCGCTGGTACTCGATGCTGTCCGGCGAGGTCCTCGCCGAGCCGAACACCGAGACCGCGGTGCCAAGTTCGGCCAGCAGGCCGAAGCCCTCCACGAACTCGGCCTGGATGCGCATGACCCGCCACGGGTCGGTATGCACCCAGTCGCTCGGCCCGCGCCAGTCAAGCAGCCGCTGGTCGGTCGTGGTCTTGGGGATGTGCTTGCCGCGCAGGGTGGCCGGCCCCTGGCGGCGCAGCCGGCGGCGCGGCTCTGAGTGGACGCTCATGGTCGATAAGGTAACCGCCCGCGGTGAGCACGCAGACCAGCGCGGCTGGCCAACGCGCCCGGGGCCGGCCGCGGTGGCTCAGCGGTTGCGGTTGAACGAAATATTGATCGCGCCGATCGCGACCCAGATGATCACGATCAGGAAGATCATCTGGTTCGGGCTGTGGTCGAAGTTCGAGATGTTGAGTATGGACACGGTGGTGATGGCGCCGGTGATCGTCGTGCCCAGCGCGAGCAGCACCGAGGCGGGCGAGCCGCGCCGCGCCGCGACCTGCTTGGCGGGCGGCTGGGCCAGCTTGGCGTCGACCCGCCTGTCGATCTCGGCCCCGATCCGGTCGACCAGGCTCTCCGCGACCGCCTGGTCATACTCCCGGCCAAGCTCTGCGTGCGCGGCGGCGGCCGCGCCGATCTCATCTTTCGCGAGCTGGTCCACGCAAACAAGATACATCGCGACCAGCCCGGCAGTCGAGCAATCCGGGCGCAGTGCAGCGGCGGCAGTGCTACCCGCTCACGCCGTGATCGCGGAGGATGTCGTTCAGTGCCGCCCTGTCGTGCCCGGCGCCTTCCTCGAGCCGCCGCAGCACCAGCACGCACGGCTGGCCGAACTCGCCGCCGGGGAACCTGCGCGGCCTGGTGCCGCCGACGCACACCGACCAGGCCGGCGCCTCGCCGCGGGCTAGTTCCTCCCCGGTCTGCACGTCGATCACGTGCGTGGTCCTGGTCAGGATCGTGCCGGCGCCCAGCACCGCGCCGGTGCGCACCCTGGCACCCTCAACCACCATGCACCTGGACATGATCGTCGCGTCGTCCTCGACGACCACCGGCACCGCGTTCGGCGGCTCGAGCACACCGCCGATCCCGACGCCGCCGGCCAGGTGGATGTTCTTGCCGACCTGCGCGCAGGAGCCGACCGTCGCCCAGGTATCGACCATGGTGCCGGAGTCCACGTACGCGCCGATGTTCACGAACGACGGCATCAGCACGGCGCCGGGCGCCACGTAGGCACCCCAGCGGACGATCGAGCCCGGTACCACCCTGACCCCGTCCAGCCGCTTGGTCAGCGGCACCCTGTCGTGGTAGCGGAAGTCGCCAACCTGCGACTGGATCATCGGCAGCAACCT
>JASHQL010000046.1 GCA_030039155.1 Streptosporangiaceae bacterium
CCGGCGATCATCGCCGAGGCCGGCGGTTGCGGGCTGGTCGAGCCGGCCGCGGTGGCCGCCCATGTGCGCGGCCTGAACGGCGTGCTGGCCGCGCTCGGCATGCTGCCCTGGCCCGCGGCTGGCCCGCGCCCGGTGCCGCAGCACCTGGACGGGTTCCGCTGGCTGTACACCGAGGCCGAGGGCTGGTGGCAGCCGGCGGTCGGGCCAGGCGATCAGGTGACCGCTGGCCAGCAGGTCGGCTCGATATCCAGCCTGGACGGCGCCGAGATCCTGGACACCGTCCTGGCGCCGGTGCCCGGCGTGGTGATATTCGTGACCACCTCGCCCGCCGTCGCGGCCGGCGGGCTGCTGCTCGGCCTCGGTACCGGCAGCTGACCTGGACTCTGGCCGGCTCTCACAGCCATCGTCACACCTGCTGGCTCTACTTGCGCGCATGCACGGGCCGCCGGCCCGGCGAGCCGCGAAGTCAGGACGGGCGATGCCAGAGCGCACGGACAGCGATCAGAAACCCGCTGGTGGCGCGCGCGCGTTCCGCGCGTCAGGCCGGCCGCTTCCGCCCCGTGACGAGATATGGCGGCGGCATCCGCCAAGGCTGATCAGCGACCCGCAGGAATATCGGCCTGAACGCGAAATTGACCGTGACTTTTGGCAGACGGACGGCGCGCCGGCCGTGTCAATGCACGGGGTAGCTGGGCGTTTTGCCGCAGAATGGTGCCCGTCAGGAGTTACGTCGGGCAGTTCCGTGCTGCGTGCAGGCGGGCAGCAGCGCGGCAAGAAACCGGCCCGCACCAGGAAGCACCAATCTCGTCAAGGCAAGGGCGGCGGAGGCGTGATGGCCGGCAGGGCAGTCCTCGACCGCGGTGAGCGTCAGGCCGCGGATGGTGAGGTGATGCCCGACAGCGCTGTGCCAGGAAACGCCGGGTCGAGCGCTCCGTCGGGTGCCAAGCCCGCGCTCGTGCCATGGCGCGGAGCCGGCGGCAGATGGCTGATCTGGGTGTTCCGCGCGCTGGTCTGGGCAATCCTGCTGCTGATCGGCTACCGCGGCGTCACCGCCATCTTCGATGGCCAGCCGGCCAGCACCACGGCCGCGGCCGGCACCCAAGCGGCAGCCGGCAAGCCCGCTTTTCCGGTCGCGCTTGCCGAGGCCTACGCTGTCGAATTCGGCAGGGTGTACCTGAACTTCAGCCCGGCCACCGCGGACTTCCGTGCCGCTCAGCTCAGCACGTTCCTGCCGGCCAGCGCCGACTCCTCGGCCGGCTGGAACGGCGCGGGCACCGAGCACGCGCTCGACGTGCAGGTCGCAGGCATCGCCGTGCGGGGGCCGCACACGGCGGTGGTGACGCTGCTGGCCAGGGTCAACGGGCGGCTGATCAGGCTGGGCGTGCCCGTCTACGCGGCACGCGGCGCGATGGCCGTGTCCGCCGACCCCGCGCTCGAGCCAGGGCCGGCCAAGGCGGCGCCGCCGCAGGGATCGGCGGGTCAGGACCTGGTGACGGCCGGCGTGCTGAAGGTGCAGTTGCGCGCGTTCTTCCAGGCCTACGCCAGCGGCGACGCGGTCACCATGAGCCGCTTCCTCGCCCCGCACGCCACCGTGCACGGGCTCGGCGGCGCGGTCAGCTTCAGCTCGATCGTGGACGTGAGCGTGCCGACCGGCGGCGACACCCGCAACATCATCGTCACCGTGGCATGGCAGCTGCCGTCACAGCAGGCGGGCGGCGCGGTGACGACGGCGCCAGCGACGCTCGACATGACCTACCGGCTGACGGTCACCCGGCAGTCGAACAGCTGGTATGTCGACTCGATCGGACCCTCGACGCAGTCTCCGGGGCCGCCGTGAGCCCAGCTCGCCTGACCGACTTGTTCCTGCTCAGTCGCGCTCACTTACCCCAGGAGCCGCAGGTGTCGCACCTACTCATCACGGCATCCCCCCTGGCGCTCAGCACCACCGGCCTGGTCAGTTACCTGCAAGGCCTCTTCGGTCCGCTGTTCCTCGGGATTGTCGGCATCGTCGCCATCTTCTTCCTGTTCACCAGGGAGATCATCCGGTTCGTGCAATTCCTCGTGCTGGCCATCGCCATCGCCGTGGTGTTCTACACCCCTGGCATCGTCCAGACCATTGCCACCGGAATCGCGCACGCCCTCGGCGTGCACTGAGCAGCCAATTCCTGACAGCTCACCGGCAGGCGAAAGGAGGGCAGCACGTGGAGCTTCCGACCTATACCAACATCTGGCGCATCGAGAAGCGGCTGTACAAGCTCTACGACTTCCGGCTGCCGATGCCGCTGCCGGTCGGCCAGGTCACCGCGTTCCTGGCCATCGCGGTGCCGTACACGCTGCTGCTCACGCTCGTCGGCGTGCCGTTCAGCCACACCCTGGTGTGGCTGTACCTGCTGCCGCCGGCCGCGCTGGCCTGGGTGGCGACCAGACCGGTGCTCGAGGGCAAGCGGCTGCCCGAGCTCGTGCTGTCCCAGCTGCGCTACCTGACCGAGCCGCGGGTGTGGTGCAGGCTCGCGCCGCTCGCCGAGCCGGACGAGATGACGGTGACCGGCCGAGTCTGGCGCCGCGCTACCCGGCCAGCCGATGACCAGGAACTCCAGCGGCC
>JASHQL010000500.1 GCA_030039155.1 Streptosporangiaceae bacterium
GCATTTGGCGGCCAAGGGCCTCGGCCTGCACTGCGACCTGCAGAACGAGCACATGATCGTGGGCAACAACGTCGGCCTGCTGCTGATGCTCAACTACGGCAGCCAGGCGCAGCAGCGGGACTGGGTCGAGGACCTGGCCGCGGGGCGCAGGGGCTTCGCGTTCGGCATCACCGAGCCAGCGCACGGCTCCGACGCTACCTACATGGAGACCACCGCGGTGCGCGACGGCGACGAGTGGGTGATCAACGGCGAGAAGACCTGGAACTCCGGCATGCACGCGGCCTCGCACGACCTGATCTTCGCCAGGACCAGCGGCGAGCCGGGCGACGGCGCCGGGATCACCGCGTTCCTGACCCCGGTGGACGCTCCCGGCTTCACCGTCGAGGAGTTCCTCTGGACCTTCAACATGCCCACCGATCACGCGCACGTGACCTTCCGCGAGGTCAGGGTGCCGGACAGCGCGGTCTTCGGCGGCGAGGGCCGGGGACTGCAGGTGGTGCAGCACTTCTTCAACGAGAACCGGATCAGGCAGGCCGCGTCCAGCCTGGGCGCCGCGCAGTACTGCATCGACGAGTCGGTCGCCTACGCACTGGCGCGCAAGCCGTTCGGCAAGCCGCTTGCCGCCAACCAGGCCATCCAGTTCCCGCTGGTCGAGCTGCAGACCCAGTGCGAGATGCTGCGCGCGCTGATCCACAAGACCGCCTGGCTGATGGATACGGGCGGGCCGTTCTCGGCCTCGGACAAGGTGTCGATGTGCAACTACTGGGCCAACCGGCTGTGCTGCGAGGCAGCGGACCGGGCCATGCAGGTGCACGGCGGGCTCGGCTACTCCCGGCACAAGCCGTTCGAGCACATCTACCGGCACCACCGCAGGTACCGGATCACCGAGGGCGCCGAGGAGATCCAGATGCGCCGGGTGGCCGGGTACATGTTCGGCTTCATGCGGCAGCGCGCGCCCAAGGGCGTGGCGGAGAGCTGACGGCTCGTGGACGAGCTGGCGAGCGCGCTGGCCGCGGCGCTGCGGCCGCTACTCGGGCAGGTTGCCATCGAGGGCCTGGCCAGGATGTCCGGCGGCGCGTCCAGGGAGACCTGGTCGTTCGACGCGGTGCAGGCCGATGGCGCAAGGACCGGCCTGGTGCTGCGCAGGGACCCGCCTGGCCGGCCATCAGAGCCGGGCGCGATGGGCCGCGAGGCGCTGGCCATCGGCGCGGCGGCCGCGGCCGGGCTGCGGGTTCCGCAGGTGCTGCTCGGCACCGACGATCCGGCGCTGTGGGGATCGCCGGGCCTGATCATGCGCAGGGTCGACGGCGAGACGATCGCGCGCAGGATCCTGCGCGACGACGGCTACGCCACCGCCAGGCGCCGGCTGACCGGCCAGCTCGGCGAGTTCGCGGCCGGCCTGCACGCGCTGCCGGTGCCGGCCGGCCTGCCCGCCCCCGACCCGGTCGCGATGCTGCGCGGTCAGCTCGCCGAGCAGGGCTGGCCGAGCCAGGTGTTCGAGCTGGCCTTCGCCGAGCTCGATCGGGCCCGGCCGCCCGCGCGTCCCGATGTGCTGCTGCACGGTGACTTCCGGCTCGGCAACCTGATCGTGAACCAGGCGGGCCTGGCCGCGGTCATCGACTGGGAACTGGTGCATGCCGGCAACCCGGCCGAGGATCTGGGCTGGCTGTGCGTGAAGGCGTGGCGGTTCGGCGTGGCGCCGCCGGTGGCCGGCCTGGGCGGCCGGGATGAGCTGCTCGCCGCCTACCGGGCGGCCGGCGGCGCGGACATCGGCCTCGATGAGCTGCGCTGGTGGGAGATCCTCGGCACGCTCCGCTGGGGCGTCATCTGCATGACGCAGGCCCGCGCGCACCTGTCCGGCGCGTACCGCTCGGTGGAGCTGGCGGCGATCGGCCGCCGGGTGTGCGAGCAGGAGTGGGACCTGCTGCTGCTGCTCGACCCGGACGCCGCGGCCGCGGCCGCCGCGCGCAGGCCTGAGCCGACCGGCCGGTCGGCCCCGCAGCCGGCGCCGTATGGCCGCCCGACCGCGGCAGAGCTGCTCGAGGCCGTCAGCGAATTCCTGACCGGCCAGGTGATGCCCGCCACCTTGGGCCAGCTGTCGTTCCACGCCAGGGTGGCCGCCAACGTGCTCGGCATCGTGGCCCGTGAGCTCGAGCTCGGCCAGCCGCCCGGTGACCTTGCAGCCAACGTCGCCGCGCGGCTCGCCGTTTCCAATCCCGGATATTTCCGGGAACGAGAACCAGCACCCGACTCTGGCTGCTAACTGCGGGGCAGCGTCACCCCTGGCGTGTGGCCGGCGCTCAGAAGAAGTGGCCTTCGTTGCGGATGTTCCGCAGCCTGGTGCCGTATTCGAATTCGCTCAGGAACCGCAGCCCGCGGGAGATTCCGAGGTAGAGCCCGATTCCCAGGAACACGATCGCGAACCACACCCAATGCCCGCTCGAGTGGTCTGCGTATTTGAGGATCCCGACCATCCAGCCGAGCGCCACCAGGTCGAAGACGATGATCAGAGCCCGCAGCCAGCCTGGCGCGATCGCGGCGGCAAGCATTCCGATGAGGATGCCAATCGCGACCCAGTAGCTGCCGGTGCCCACCATCGACGCAGCCCCGTGCGGATGCGGAAGGGCGACCAAATGTTCAAGCATGCGAGCAAGATGGCACTTACATGATCAATCGACAATCATGACACGCTATCAACGGGAACGCGATTTCCGCGGGTACCGGTCAGCCGTGCATCGGGCGCTCGTGATCGGCGTGCCCGGCCGGCTCGAGCTGGAAGGTGGAGTGCGCCACATCGAAGTGGCCACGCAGGCAGGCCTGCAGCTTGTCCAGCATCATCGCGCTCTGGCCATGGCCGAGGATGTCCGGCTCCACGACGACATGCGCGGACAGCACAGGCAGCCCTGAGGTGATCGTCCACACATGCAGGTCATGGACGTCGGACACGCCAGGAAGCCCGGTCATGTGCCGGCGGATCTCCGCCAGGTCGATGTCCGGCGGGCTGGCCTCGAGCAGGACGTCGATGGCAGCCTTCAGCAGCTGCCAGGTCCGCGGCAGGATCAGCACGCCGACCGCCAGCGCGGCGATCGGGTCGGCCAGGGTGGATCCGGTCGCGGCGACGATCAGGCCGGTGACGATGACCGCCACGGCGCCGATCGTGTCGGCGCCGACCTCGAGGAACGCGCCGCGCAGGTTCAGGCTTTCGGCACGCCCGCGGCGCAGCAGCAGCAGCGAGCAGGCGTTCGCGGCCAGCGCGATCGCGCCGAACACGATCAGCAGGCCGGGGCTGACCGGCGATGGCGAGATGAGCCGGCGGATCGCCTCGGTGAAGATCACCGCCGCCATGCCGAGCAGCAGCAGCGCGTTGGCCATCGCGGCCAGGATTTCCGCGCGCGCATAACCGAAGGTCCGCCGTTCGGTGGCCGGCCGCGCCGCGAAGTGGGCCGCAAGCAGCGACAGCCCGATGCCCGCCACATCGGCCGCCATGTGCGCGGCGTCAGCCACCAGCACCAGCGATCCGGTCACGATCGCGCCGGCAATCTCCGCCGCGGCAATGCCCGCGCTGATCGCCAGCACCGCGGCGAGCGTGCCGCGGTGCTGGCCGGTCACGGTGCCATGGCCGGTCACGGTGCCGTGCCCGTGCCCGCGGGCGGTCCGGCCAGCTTGCGCAGGCCGGCCCTGCGGCTCATCTGGCAGCGAGCTCATGGCTCCTGGTCGGTGCCGTCCTGGGGGGACGACCCCCCTGGACCCCCCCGGTCGGTATCGCCCTGGGGGGACGACCCCGCGGGACCCCCCCGGTCGGTATCGCCCTGGGGGGACGAGCCCCCTGGACCCCCCCGGTCGTCGTCCCGCCGCTTGCGTGGCTCGGCCGGCCCGGTGCCGGCCGCGAGCAACTCGTACGCCGGGTTGATCATCACTGGCCTGCCCGACTTGAACCCGACTGGCCCGCGCAGCCTGACCTTCGACCCAGGCCGCAGGCCAGGGATGTGCGACCGGCCGTAGAACAGCGCGGT
>JASHQL010000501.1 GCA_030039155.1 Streptosporangiaceae bacterium
TGGTCGGATAGGTCAGCAAACGGAATCAGCCGCACATCGAGGTCAAGTCGGGCAGCCGCGTCGAGCAGCGGCGCTGCCCGCGCCGGGTCGCGGACCGCTGCCGTGACCTGGCCGGCGCCCAGGCTGCGCAGCGCCGCGAGGGCCGCGCAGGCGGTGGCACCGGCACCGAGCACCAGCGGCCGGCTGACCCTGCCAAGGCCAGCCTCGGTGATCGCGGTGATCATGCCTGGCACGTCGGTATTGCAGCCGTAGCTGGCGCCGCCGTCGAAGATCACCGTGTTCGCGCCGCCGACGTCCGAGGCGACCTGCTCCACCTGGTCAAGCAGTGGCAGCACCGTGCGCTTGAGCGGCATCGTGAGCGACAGGCCTGCCCAGTCGGCACCGAGCGAAGCCAGCAGGCCGGCCAGCCTGGCCTGCGTGCACTCGATCGCCAGGTACGACCAGCCGGCCAGGCCGAGCGCACGGTAGGCGGCGGTGTGCAGCACAGGCGACAGCGAGTGCGCGATCGGCGACCCGAGGACGGCCGCTCGCTTGCCCGCGCTGACCGCCTCAGACTCCGTTGCGCTTGGCCTCGTTCGACCAGATGTCGAACTGCGTCTTGCTGCTGGTGAACTTCGTCAGCCCGGACTTGTTCACCGTGACGAAGTAGATCCAGCCGTCGGTGCGCGGCGCCGGGTGCAGCACGGCCTCGATGGTGGCGATGCCTGGCGAGTCGATCGGCCCTGGCGGCAGGCCGGTGTGCTCGAACGTGTTGTACGGCGAGTTCACGCGCAGGTCACTGCTGGTCAGGTCGTAGACGTACTTGCCGGTGATGTAGGCGATCGTGCTGTCAAGCTCGAGCGGGATCTTGTAGTTCAGCCGGTTGTCGATCACCCTGGCGACCTTCGGGTAGTAGCTCGACTGATTGACCTCGGCCTCGAGCAGGCTGGCCTCGGTGATGACCTGCGCCGGGGTGAACTGCGCCTTCTTCGCGGCAGCCACCAGGTGCAGGCTCGCGGCCTCGGAGTTGAACTGCTTGACCATGGTCTGCAGCATGCTGAGCGCCGAAGCCCCCGGCGGGAAGTCGTAGGTGTCGGGGAACAGGTAGCCCTCCGGGTTGCCGTGCGCGTAGGACGGCAGGCCGAGCGCGGCAGTGTCCTTCAGCGCCGCCTTGAACTCGCTGAGCGGCTTGCCGGTCTTCTTCGCCAGCAGGGCGATGATCTTGCTAGCCCGCAGCCCTTCTGGGATCGTGACATCGGCGTTGACCCGCGACTTGGGGTTGAGCAGCAGCGCCCAGGCGGCCTGGTCGCTCATGTGCTTGCGCAGCTTGTACACCCCTGGCTGCAGCGTGGCTGCCTTCCCGCTTGCGTTGGCGATCGTGACGAATTGCCTGGTGCCCGCGATCACGCCGTCCTTCAGCAGGGCCGGCGCGATCGAGTCGGCCGACCCGCCCGCAGGCACGGTCACGTCAACCGAGCCGAACGCGGTGCCGGCCGGGAAGTCCGCGTACTTGGCCTCGTACCGGTGGTAGACGTAGTAGCCACCGCCTGCCAGGCCGCCCACGATGATCAGCAGGATCGGCAGGATGATGTACGGCGCCTTGCTGCGCTTGCGCTTTCGCGGCCTGGCCGGGCCGTCGGAGTCGTCACCGAAGCCGGTGAAGAAACCGCTCCTGCGCCGCTGCCGTTCGTCCCACTCGTCATGCTCATCATGATCGCCTGCGGCCGGGTACCGGCCGGCCCCGCGGCCGCCGCCGCGGTAGTCGTCATCGCCGCCGCGGTAGTCGGTTGGGTCATCCCGGTATCCGGCGCCGTAGTCCTCGTCCCGGTAGTCGGCCTGCCCGGCGTACGGATCTGGTTGCCCGGCGTACGGATCTGGCTCGCTGGCATACGGGTCGGCCTGCCCGGCATACGGATCCGGCTGGCTGGCATAGGGGTCGGCCTGCCCGGCATACGGATCGGCCTGCCCGGCATACGGATCGGCCTGCCCGGCATACGGATCTGCCTGGTACTGACCGCGCCGGTAATCGTCGTCAGCGGCGTACGGATCGCGCTGGTACTGACCGCCGGCGTAGTCGTCGCCCTGGTACGGGTCCTGCTCGGCCGGCGGCTGCCAGCGGTACGGCCCCGAGTCGGTCCGGCCCGCGCCGTCCTGGTAGCCGTCCTGGCGGTGCTGCCACTGCCCGGCCGCGCCGTCGTCGTACGGCGGGTAGCCGTCCTGCCGGTACTCCGCACGCCCCGGATAGCGGCTCTGGTCCTGGTACGGATCGGCGTAGGGGTCCTGGCCGCGATAGGAATCGCGGCTCCGGTACGGGTCGGTGGTCTCATACGGATCCGCCGGATAGGGGTCTTGCTCCCGGTACGGATCGGGCCCTTGGCCGGCCTCTCGCGGATCATACGGGTCTGGCGCGCGGTGCGATCCGCGAGTCTGCCTGGCCCAGTCAGCCGAGCCGTTGCCGGCGTTCCCCCGGCCGTCGCGACCGTAGTCGACGGCTGGGTCGTAACGTTCGCTCGCCCGGTCGTCCGTGCCGCCAGGGCCGTACCAGTCGCTGCTCATGACTCCTCGCCCTGAGTAGCCCTGGGCAAGCCTGGGCTCACCAGCGTGCCGGGCGGCTGCCCGGTCGACCGCTCGGCGTCCAGCGCGCCCTGCAGCAGCACGGCGGCCGCGGCCTTGTCCACGCCCTGCCGCCTGGCCCGCGAGCCGAGACCCTGCGCGCGTAGCGCATCGTGGGCAAGCACTGTGGTGAACCGCTCGTCGACGAGCCTGACCGGAATCGGGGCCAGATCACGCGCGATCGCGCTGGTCAGCTTCCTGACCTCGGCTGCCGCCTTGCCCTCGCGGCCGGACAAACTCGCAGGCAGGCCCACGATCACCTCGACGGCCGCATGCTCGGCAGCGAGGGCGGCCAGCCTGGCCAGCGAGCCGCCATCGCGCGGTACGGTCTCCAGCGGGGTCGCCAGCATGCCGCCTGCATCGCTGCGAGCCACGCCGATCCGCACCGTACCGAGGTCAACACCGAGCCGGACACCAGGTCTCAATTCCCTGCTCCGGGCACGGCATGTCTCATCAAGGACACAAGACGGCGGCGGCACGGTCTCACCTTACGTCACTCGCACCCATTATGTCCCGAATGACCGCACGAACGGCCTCGAACGACTCTGTCATGGCCTCCCGTGCCCGATCGCCTAGTTCCGCCCCGCCGCCCTGAGCCACGTCGTCCTTGCCGCCGCCCCTGCCGCCGAGCGCGCTGGCGGCCGCGAGCACGAGCGCCCCCGCCTTCAGGCCGACCGCCCTTGCGGCGTCGTTGACCGCCACCACCACGGTCGGCCGGTCGGCCGGCACCCCGGCGACCACGACCACGCCCGGCCGGTCGGCGGCCAGCCGTCCGCGAACGTCGAGGGCTACCTTGCGGATGCCGTCGGCAGGCGTGCCGTCAGGCACCTGGTGCGCGACGTAGCTGGTGCCGCCGACGTCGGCGGCCTTGGCCGCCAGGTCCGCCGCGTTGCCGAGGAGCTGCGCGGACCTGACCCGGTCCAGGTCACGCTCGGCGTCCCTGAGCCTGCCGACGATGCCAGCGATTCGCTCTGGCAACTCTTCCCGGCGTGCCTTGAGCTGCTCGCTCAGCTGGCTGACCAGCACGCTCTCCCTGGCCAGGAAGCGGAACGCGTCGATGCCGACCAGCGCCTCGACCCTGCGGACGCCGGACCCGATCGACGACTCGCCGAGGATCTTGATCAGGCCGAGGTTGCCGGACCTGGCCACGTGCGTGCCGCCGCACAGCTCGCGCGAGTAGTCGCCGACCTCGACCACCCTGACCCGGTCGCCGTACTTCTCGCCGAACAGCGCGAGCGCGCCCATCGCCCGCGCCTCGGCCAGCGAGGTGTGGTACGCCTTCACTTCCATGTCGTCGATCAGCACCTGGTTGACCTCGTCCTCGGCGGCGGCCAGCACCGACGGCGGGACCGCGCCCATCGCGGTGAAGTCGAACCGGAACCTGCCAGGCGAGTTCTCCGAGCCAGCCTGGGCCGCCGACTCGCCAAGCGCGCCGCGGAACGCCCGGTGTACCAGGTGGGTCGCGGTGTGCGACCTGGAGATCGCCCGCCTGCGCTCGACGTCGACCTGCGCGTGCACCGCGCTGCCGATCATGAACTCGCCGGCCGCGATCTGCCCCCGGTGCACGATCAGCCCCGGCACCGGCGTCTGCACGTCGCGCACCTCGAACCTGGCCGCGTCGCCAGCGCCGCTGCCGACCGAGACGATCACGCCGGCGTCCGCGAGCTGGCCGCCGCCCTCGGCGTAGAACGGAGTGCGGTCCAGGATGAGCTCGGCGTCGGTGCCCGCGCCGGCCGCGGCGGCCGGCGCCCCGTTCACCAGCATGCCGATCACCGTTGCCTCGCCGCTGACCTGGTCATAGCCGGTGAACGTGACCTGGCCCGCGTGCTCGAGGATCCGGGCGAAGACGGAGATGTCGGCGTTCCCTGTCTTCTTGCCGGCTGCGTCCGCCTTGGCGCGCTGACGCTGCTCGGCCATCAGCCGCCTGAACCCAGCCTCGTCGACCTCGAGGCCCTGTTCCTCGGCCATCTCCAGGGTCAGGTCGATCGGGAAGCCGTAGGTGTCGTGCAGCTGGAACGCCTGGTCGCCGCGCAACGTCTGGCTGCCCCGCCGCCTGGTCTCCTCGACCGCGGCGTCGAAGATCGCACTGCCGGTCCGCAGCGTGGCCAGGAACGCGGACTCCTCGGCGTCGATGACCGTGTGAATGTTCGGCGCGTCCCGGCGCAGCTCGCCGTACTGCTCGCCGAGCGCGTCGATCGCCACCGAGCTGAGCTCGTGCAGGAACCGCTCGTCGGTGCCGCCGCGGCTGCCCTGGCTGCCGCCGGATCCGCCGCGCTGTGCGCCGGACAGCAGCCGCAGCTTCTGCACGCTGCGGCGCAGGATCCGGCGCAGCACGTAGCCCCTGCCCTCGTTGGACGGAATGACGCCGTCCGCGACCAGCATGACCGCCGTGCGCACATGGTCGGTGACCACCCGCAGCGCGACGTCGGTCCGGTGGTCGACGCCGTACCGCTGCTCGGTGAGCTCGGCTGCCCGCTCGAGCACCTTCCACATGGTGTCGATCTCGTAGATGTTGTCCACGCCCTGCAGCAGCGCGGCCATCCGCTCCATGCCCATGCCGGTGTCGATGTTCCTGGCCGGCAGGTCGCTCGCGACGTCGAAGTCCACCTTGCTGCGCACCGCGCTGAGCTGGTACTGCATGAAGACGAGGTTCCAGACCTCGAGGTAGCGGTCCTCGTCGGCGACCGGCCCGCCCTCGCGGCCGTACTCGGGGCCGCGGTCGTAGTAGATCTCGGAGCACGGGCCGCCAGGGCCGGGCACGCCCATGTGCCAGTAGTTGTCGGCTAGCCCGCGGCGCTGGATCCGGTCGTCAGGCACGCCGACCTGGTCGTGCCAGAGCTTGGCCGCCTCGTCGTCGTCCTGCAGCACGGTCACCCACAGGCGGCCCTCGGGGAAGCCGAAGCCGCCGGCCGACTCCGGCCTGGTCAGCAGGTCCCAGGCGAACGGGATGGCCTGTTCCTTGAAGTAGTCGCCGAAGGAGAAGTTGCCGAGCATCTGGAAGAACGTGCCGTGCCTGGTGGTCTTGCCGACCTCCTCGATGTCCGGCGTCCGCACGCATTTCTGGCAGCTCGTCGCGCGTCGGAACGGCGGCGTCTGCTGGCCGAGGAAGTACGGCTTGAACGGCTGCATCCCGGCGTTCACCAGCAGCAGCGTCGGGTCGTCCGCGATCAGACTGGCCGACGGCACGACGGTGTGCCCGCGCTCGGCGAAGTAGTTCAGGAAGCGGCGGACGATCTCAGCCGACTCCATCTACGGCCATCCTTCACATCGTCGGGAAACGTTTTGCTGCTTCCGCACCAGGGCGGACTCCGGAGACCCTCGAGGGTCACAGCGCCTGGCGGTGCTGCCGCGACTGGCTCTCGTCGCGATCCTGACTACCGAGCGTAGAGCCTGCCGGGTCGCGGTGCCGACTCCGGTACTCAGACATGCCGGCCCGCACGTCCCTGACGAACTTCGCAGCCCCTACTGCCCGCTCGGTAACACCGGCCGCAGGCCGCCGCGGCGAGTCCGGCGCACGCCGCCGGGCCAGCGAGGACCCGAGCGCGGGCAGCAGCGCCGATTGTTTGCCGGTCAGCGCGCGCGTGCTGTCGCCGGTGAGCGCCTGGCCCATCCGCTGTGCCCGCCGGTAGCCGAGCACGCCGAGCACGGCACCGGCCAGCAGCCAGAGCCCGCGCCGCTTCATCGCGACACCCTGCCCCGAGCCGGCAGTGCATCCGGCCGCCGGGTCCGCGGCAGCTCATCCGGCCGCCGGGTCCGCGGCAGTGCCGCGTGCTCGCTCTCGACGATGCTGTCAGCGGAGGCTGTGTACTCGAGCGACCTGCGCACCGCCACCGCCCGGCGCAACCCGAACGTGAGCGCGGCGAAGCCGGTGACCGGCGCCGTGACCGCGGTCGAGATGCCCCTGGCCAGGCCGGCCAGCGCGGACACGTGCCCGGACAACTCGGCCATGTTCGTGGTGACCTGGTCCATGCTGGCGGTGATCGTGTCGGTGCGGGCAAGCTGCTCGTTGGTCCGGTCCACCGCGGCCTGGGCACGCTCGATCAGCTGGTCAGCCCGCTCCCGGTAGCCGGTCAGCATCTTGGTGACCGCCGTCATCAGCCTGGCCAGCCTGACCAGCACGTAGATGCCGACGCAGGCGAGCAGCGCGAAGAACCCGGCGGCGATCAGCGCCGCCAGCTGTCCGGCGTTCATCCCGCGCCTCCGTCCGGATGCCGTTCGGCATCGTGCCAGTCAATACAGTGCATCTGGGTGCCTGCGGCACTGCCCGACCTTATCGCGGATCACAGCTAGCCAAGCCGCGGTCAGCCAGGACCGGCTTCGTCCGCCGCATCGCCGGCAGCATCCTCAGGGTCTGGGTCGCGGCCGAGCACGCGCCTGATCCGCGCCGACCGCTCCGCGTACCTGGCCTCCTGCCCGTGCGCCGAAGGCCGGTAATAGGTGGTGTCCGCCAGCCCGTCCGGCGCGTACTGCTGGCTGACCAGGCCGGCCGGATCGTCGTGCGGGTAGAGGTAGCCACGGCCGTGCCCGAGCCTGGCCGCACCCGGATAGCTGGTGTCGCGCAGGTGCTTCGGCACCTGGCCGGCCTTGCCCTCGCGCACGTCGGCTGCCGCGGTCCAGATGCCGACCGCGGTCGCGTTGGACTTGGGTGCCAGGCTGATGTGGATGACGGCCTGCGCCAGGTTGAGCTGCGCCTCCGGCAGGCCGACGAACTCCACCGCCTGGGCAGCGGCCACCGCGGTCTGCAGCGCGGTCGGGTCCGCCATGCCGACGTCCTCGCTTGCGTGCACGATCAGCCGCCTGGCGATGTACCGCGGATCCTCGCCCGCCTCGATCATCCTGGCCAGGTAGTGCAGCGCCGCGTCGACATCGCTGCCGCGCATGCTCTTGATGAACGCGCTGATCACGTCGTAGTGCTGGTCGCCCGCCCGGTCGTAGCGGACCAGCGCGCGGTCCACCGCGCGCTCCAGGCTGTCGGTGGTGATCTCGCCGCCTGCTGGCAGGCCGAGCGCGGCCGCCTCCAGGTAGGTCAGCGCCCGCCTGGCGTCACCGCCAGACAGCCTGATCAGGTCTTCGGCAACCCCGTCGGCCAGTGCCACCCGGCCGGCCAGCCCGCGCTCGTCGGTGAGCGCCCGGTCGATCACCGCGCCGATGTCGGCGTCGCTGAGCGGCCGCAGCGTCAGCAGCAGCGACCTGGACAGCAACGGCCCGACCACCGAGAACGACGGGTTCTCCGTGGTGGCGCCGATGAACGAGACCCACCGGTTCTCCACGGCCGGCAGCAGCGCGTCCTGCTGGGTCTTGCTGAACCTGTGTACCTCGTCGATGAACAGCACGGTCTGCGTGCCGGTCACGCCGAGCTCGGCACGCGCGGTCTCGATCGCCGCGCGCACGTCCTTCACCCCGGCCGAGACCGCCGACAGCTCGACGAACCGTCGCTTGGTCACCCTGCTGATCACGTACGCGAGCGTGGTCTTGCCGGTGCCTGGCGGTCCCCACAGCAGCACCGCCATCGGCGCGTCGTGCTCGGCAAGCTTGCGCAGTGGCGACCCGTCCCTGGTCAGGTGCGCCTGCCCGACGACCTCATCGAGGCCGCGCGGCCGCATCCTGACCGCCAGCGGAGCGGCGGCATGCTCCGCCGACGCGGCCGCGTCGTCGAACAGGCTGCCTGACTGGCCGGCATCGGCTCTGGACATGTGTTCGACGTTACCGCGCGGCCAGAGTCAGCAGTCCCGGTCAGGAACCTCGACAGCCAGCCGGTCGCCTAGCCGCGGCCCGAGCAGGTCGCGCACCCTGGCCGCCGGCAGGTCGCCAAGGAAGACAAGCCGGTCCGGCTTGTCTCGCTGCTGCGTCTCCGCTTCCACCACCAACTCGCTGATCTGCCTGGGCCGTCGCAGCACCACGCGGGTGATCACCTCGAACGGCAGCGCGCTCGCGCCGGCCCAGGACTGCGCGAACGCGTGCGCCCGCCCGGCAGCAGCCGCGGCATCCCTGAGCTGCGCCGGGCCGCGGTGCAGCGCCGCCTGCTGCCCGTACCGGCGGCCGAATAGCACCCGGCTGACCGGGCCAAGCTGCGGGCTCGGGCTGCCGGGAACCGG
>JASHQL010000502.1 GCA_030039155.1 Streptosporangiaceae bacterium
CGCGTCCAGCGGCAAGGCTCGGGGTCCGCACACGCTCGGCGGGTCGGTTGGTGGCACCCCTTGGCCAGCCGCGGCGGCCAACACCGAGCGGGTCTTCTTCCGCGGCAGCCACGGCCGGCTCTGGCAGATCCAGCGGACCAAGTCTGGCTGGGGCAGCCCGGTGCAACTCGGTCAGCTCGGCATGACCGGTTCTAATCCGTTCGCCGCGACCGGCAGCCCGGCCGCGCCGATCGAGCTGTTCTGGCGCGGCCGGGACGGCCGGCTCTGGTGCGCGGTCAAGTCCGCCGGGCACGGCTGGACCGGCCCGGACGACCTTGGCGGCGCGCTTCCCTAGTCGCTGATCCTGCTGGCGGTCTTGCGCCACTGCACGGTGGGCAGCAGCGCCTCCGGCCTGACCCGGTGCGCGTACCGCTTGGTGATCCCGAACAGCGACTCGATCAGCGTGTCAGACAGCAGGTGCGGCTGCAGCCCGAGCTCGACCAGGCCGGTGTGCACCACGTTGTAGTGGTGGTTCTCCAGTTCCACCCGCGGGTTCTCCAGGTGCTCGATCACCACGGCGTCCGGGCTTGCGGCGGCGACGGTCTCGGCGATCTGCTGCACCGACATGGCCTGGGTCATCTGGTTGTAGACCCGGAACTCGCCGCGGTCGGCCGGGTGCTCGCAGGCCAGCTGGATGCAGCGGACGGTGTCCCTGATGTCAATCAGGCCGCGGGTCTGGCTGCCGTTGCCGTAGACGGTGAGCGGCTTGCCGAGCACCGACTGGATGACGAACCGGTTCAGCACGGTGCCGAACACCGCGTCGTAGTCGTACCTGGTGGCCAGCCGGTCGTCGCGCCCGGTCTCCGGCGTCTGCTGGCCGTACACCACGCCCTGGTTCAGGTCGGTTGCCCTGATCCCCCAGATCCGGCAGGCGAACTCGATGTTGTGACTGTCGTGCACCTTGGACAGGTGGTAGAAGGAGCCGGGCCGCTTCGGGAACAGCACCCGGTCCCTGCGGCCCTTGTGCTCGATCTCCAGCCAGCCTTCCTCGATGTCGATGTTCGGCGTGCCGTACTCGCCCATTGTGCCGAGCTTGACCAGGTGAATGTCCGGATTGATCTCGGCGATCGCGTACAGCACGTTCAGCGTGCCGACCACGTTGTTGGTCTGGGTGTACACCGCATGCTTGCGGTCCACCATCGAGTACGGGGCCGCCCGCTGCTCGGCATAGTGCACGATCGCGTCCGGCTCGAAGCCGGAGATCATCTCGTAGGTGAAGTCGGCGTGGCACAGGTCGCCGATGTAGGCGCCGATCGACCTGCCGGTCAGTTCCTGCCAGGCGCGGAGCCTGGTCTGCAGCGGCTCGATCGGGGTGAGGCTGTCCACCCCCATCTCGAAGTCATAGCCGCGCCTGGCGAAATTGTCGGCGACCGCGACCTCGTGGCCCACCTCGGAAAGGTGCAGCGCGGTCGGCCAGCCGAGGTACCCGTCTCCGCCTAGAACCAGGATCCTCATGATCTTGCTCCTGCCGATTCCGATTGGCTCTTCGCCTGAGTTATATCTCCGTCACCGAGCGGTGAACATGCCGCCAGGATGCTGGATTACCGGCGTGGCGGGCGGTAGACCGGGTAGGGGAAGCACGGGATTCGGGACGAAGCTCACTCCCCGTTCCCGTACTGTATACGTGTCTCAGCACACCCAGCGGACGCGCGTTTACCTAGGACACTCATGACTGACCTTGAGTCGAAGATCACCCGGATCGTCTGGCGGATCTCTCCTGCGCCGCTCGAGCGCAAGCTGCGGACCGAGGCCGGGCTGCGTTTCATGCGGTTCGTGCTGGTGGCGATCGTGGCGGTGGTCACCAGCCAGATAGCCCTGGTGATCTTCACTGGTCCGCTTCGGTGGACCGGCTTCTGGTCCGGCTTCGTCGCCTCGATGATCGCGGCGGCGGTCAGTTACGTGCTCAGCCGCTGGGCCTGGGACCGCAAGGGCAGGCCCGATGTGCTCAGGGAGACGCTGCCGTTCTGGCTGGTCTCCGTCGCGGTCTGGATCGTGCTCGGGCTGACCACGCACTTTGCCAGCGTGTGGGCCAATTCGATGGACCTGCATCACCTGAAGCGGCACCTGGTGATCAACGGTGCCTACTTCGTGATGAACTGCATCACGTTCGTCTGCCGGTTCCTGATCTTCCACTACGTGCTGTTCAAGAACCGCGGCGATGGCGAGAAGGTCCCGGTCGAGCCGGGGCTGCTCGGGCCGGTTGAGGTCGAGCCGGCGGGCGCCGCCCAGCCGGACCGCGTCGACACCTCCAACACCCAGGCCTGATCAAGCAACACCCTGGCCCGATCAAGCAACACCCTGGCCCGATCAAGCCGCAACCGCGGCGATCCGCGATCCGCGTCCTTTCATTTCATCGATTCTGGTTGTCCAAATATCGGCTTTGTCTGTTCCGTAACCACCAGAATCGGTGAAACCATCAGATGATCATGGCTGGCACCGCGGTGTGCAGTGCACTGTTGCCAGTTGCCGCCGGGGCAACGGTGCCGCCGGGGCAACGGGGCCACCCGGGCAACGGTGCCGCCGGGCTGCGGTGCGGCAGCGCGGCGTCAGCTGCGGCTTGCCGTCTTGGCGCTCGCGGCGGGCCGGCCCTCGCCGTTCTCCCTGCGGCGGCGCTCGCGCCACCAGGTCGAGCCGATTACGCCGGCGAACTTCAGCCCGTACAGGGCGTTGTTGCCCTTCTTGCTCTTGCCGACCTTGCGCTTGTGGATCGTGGCCGGCCGCTCGACCACCGTGTAGCCGTGCGTGATCACGCCGATCAGCAGCTCGGCGGCCTGGTACTGCGGCTGCTCGAGCCGGACCGCACCGGTGACCTCGGCCCGCATGGCCCGCAGCCCGAACGTGGTGTCGCTGATCCGCTGCCCGGTCAGCCCGCTGATGACCAGCGCGAACACCCGGACGCCGAGCTTGCGCACCGGGTCCTTGGTCTCCTCGCTGCCCATCGTCCGCGATCCGGTGACGAAGTCGGCCTGGCCGGCCAGGATCGGCTCGACCAGCGACTCGATCTCGGTCGGGTTGTACTGGCCGTCGGCGTCGGTGGTCACGATGTAGGTGGCTCCGCCCTCACGGGCCAGCCGGTAGCCGAGCCGCAGCGCCGCGCCCTGGCCGCGGTTCACCGGCACGTCGCAGACCAGCGCGCCGGCCGCGTCCGCTTCCTTGCAGGTGCTGTCCATCGAGCCGTCGGACACCACGATGACCGCCGTGGCCAGCCCGGCCACGGTCCGCGGCAGCGCGTCGATCACCGGGCCGATCGCGCCCTCCTCGTTGTAGGCGGCGATCACCACGGCCAGCTCAGGCAGCTTGGTCGCGCGGGCTCCGTACTGGTCGGTGAATGCGCGGATGGCAGCGCTGTCGATGACCTCGTCGTCAATGTGGGTTGCGGTCACGCTTCGTCCTCCGCGAACTCGGGCCAGACGGTGCCAAGGCCTGACTTGAGATCATGCTTCGGCCGGTATCCCAGCGCCCTGGCTGCCGAGATATCCACGATGACGGCCGGCATCTCGCCCGGCTTGGCCGGGACGTGCTCGACCGGCAGTGCTGCGCCGGTCACGGCGCGGGCGGCAGCGATCATGTCCATGATCGTGACAGACGCGCCGGCGCCCAGGATCAGCGGCCCGGTGACTTGGTGCTGCCATGCCGCAAAGATTCCGTCCACTAGGTCATCGACATGTACCAGGTCACGCTGCATGCTGCCGTCGCCGTAGACCTGCACGCCGTGGCCGTCCCTGGCTGCTCGCATCAGCCGGGGCACGAAGCTGTCCTTCTCGGCCATGCCTGGGCCGTAGACATTGGTGAAGCGCAGCGAGCAGCCGTGCATGCCATAACAGGCGGCATAGCTGCCGACCAGCATCTCGGCGGCCGCCTTGGTGGCACCGTACGGGGTCAGCGGCCTGATCGGCAGCTGCTCGTGGATGACCTGCCGGCCGACGTCGCCGGTCACGGCGTTGGTCGAGGCGAGCAGGAACGTGCCGGTGCCGCACTGCCTGGCCTGCTCGAGCAGGTTCTGGGTGACCTCGACGTTGTTGCCGAAGGTGCCCGCCGGGTCGTTGATCGAGTCCAGCACCCTGGTCACTGCGGCCAGGTGGATGATCACATCGGTCTGCGGCGTGACCGACCGGCTGATGACCGCGGGATCGCGCAGGTCACCCACCACCGAGCGGACCGCCTGATCGGGGAACTCGCCCCGCCTGTCCACAACCGAGACCTCGGCGCCGGCCGCCAGCAGCGCGCTGACGACCCGGCGCCCGATGAAACCGATGCCACCGGTCACCAGAACGTGGGTGTGACCCACATCCTCCATGAAGGCTCCGTCCATGCTCTCGACCGCGCCAGGCTCGTGTTGCGCTGGCTGACTCACAAGGCCAGAGGATTCCCTGCGAGCGTCCTTAATAGTCCGCCAAGGGCACGCGGCGTGAGACACAAGGCACGCTCTGCTGCAATGCGCCCGGAAGGCGTCAGGCCAGTGTATCGGCGCAGCGGGGATGGACCACCCCATGTTTGCTGCCTCGCATTCCAGCCACCGCGGGCCCGATCGCGGCGGTCCGATGCGTCAGCCTGGTCAGCGGTGCTGTGCCATGCTGGGATGCCTGGGCAGCGG
The DNA here is from genome assembly GCA_030039155.1 of Streptosporangiaceae bacterium. Classification (GTDB taxonomy): domain Bacteria; phylum Actinomycetota; class Actinomycetes; order Streptosporangiales; family Streptosporangiaceae; genus JOPF074. Next base: position 4,634 of record JASHQL010000502.1, read on the forward strand.
CTGTGCAGGGGGACCGGCAGGGAGACGCAGACGTTCCCGGCCAAATCGATCACCGAATGGGAGGGGCGGGCGCAGTGACCAGGCCGACCGGCGCTGCGGTGGGTTTGCAGTCTGCGGAGGAGGAGTCGTACCGGATCCTGCGCTCCCGGATTGACTTGTCCAGGTTGCCCAAGTTCAGCCGCGATGTTACGGAACGGGTCATTCACGCGAGCGCCGACTTCGACTACTTCACCGATCTGGTCTGCGACGAGGAGGCGCTCGCGGCCGGCGTGACCGCGCTGGCGGCGGGCGCGCCGGTCATCGCCGACGTGTCGATGGTGGCCGCCGGGATCACCCGATCCCCGGTGACCTGCAAGATCGGCGAGCAGCTGACCACCAGGCTGGCCAGGACCGCGGGGATCTCCAGGGCGGCAGCCGCGGTGCGCCTTGCCTTCGGCGAGGCGGGGCCGGGCGCGGTCTGGGTGGTCGGCGGCTCCGCTGCCGCGCTGTACGAGATTCTGGCCCGCCGGGTGGACCCGGCGTTCGTGGTCGGCTTGCCGGTCGGGTTCGTCGGCGCGGCCGACGCCAAGGATGCGCTGCGGGCCAGCGGAATCAGCGCCGTCAGCAACGTCTCGGAGAAGGGCGGCCCGCCGGTGGCCGTGGCCGCGTTCAACGCGCTGCTGCAGTCAGCGCTCGCCGTGCCAGGAACCCGCGGCGGCTGGGCGCCGGGCTCGGCGCCTGCCGGACCTGACGAAGGTGGCGGCTGGTAACGGTCGCGCCGGGTTTTCCTTCTGCCGAGAAGCAAGCCCTCGTTTTCGCCAACCTGACCGAGAAGCGGCCCGCACGGCGCACAATTACCTCAAGGCCAGATACTGTCACCCCGCCGGAGGCTGGCATGGGTTGCTGCATGCCAGCAGGTGGCTTGGCGGTGACCGCCGAGACGGCATGGGTCCCAGTGGGTTGCAGGAGCGGCGAGCGGGTTCTCGGGGGGTTCGGAGAGGTCGTCGTGCCGCGCGCCGGCACAGCTTCCGGCGTGCTGCGATGCCGGGGGCCGAGGGCCGTCGCAGCCCTGGGTAATGATCTGGTAAGAACGAGCCGATGAGTGTTTCGCCCGCAGCAATGCCGGTAGCAGAAGGGCCTGTGGCATGACCGAGGGACAGGGCACGCCGGCTTCGCGGGCGCATCCGGGCGCCCACGAGGCTGTCGTTCCCCTGCCTGCGGCAGCGGCTGGCGCCGACGCGCTCGCCGCCACCGGCGCCTGGCAGCCCGGCGGCACTCTCGGCACTGCCGCGCAGGCCAGCCCGC
>JASHQL010000503.1 GCA_030039155.1 Streptosporangiaceae bacterium
GCAGTGGTGGAGGCGGCGTGAGCTGCGGCGACGCCCTGTGCGCCCGGCCGCAAGCGGCAGCCGGGCGAGCGCAGCGCATGGCCGGCCCTGGCAACTGGCCGAGGGTCAGGCGAGCGACGCGCCTGCCCGGAGCTGGAGTCTGTCATGCCAGCTCAGGCCGCGTATTGCCGGTCGCTGAGCGTGATCCTGGTGCTGGCCGCGCCGCCGCACATCACGTCGGGCCAGATCGGGACTCTCCAACCAGAGTTTATTAGGATAATAATGAAACTATGAGTGAGTCGGTCGGGGAGCGTCGCCCGCTGCGGGTCGGCATCGTTGGCGCCGGCATGATCGCCGTGGTCAAGCCAGGATTCCTGCCAGGGCTACAGCACATCAGGGACCGGGCGCAGGTCGTGGCGATCACCAGTCGGACCAGGTCGCGAGCCGAAGCTGTGGCCAGGGACTGGGCCATCCCGGCGGTCTACGACTCGCTCGGGCAGATGCTGGCGAACGCCGACCTGGACGTGGTGCTGAACCTGACGCCGATCGCCGCGCACTACGAGACGTCCATGGAAGTCCTGACCGCTGGCGTGCACCTGGTCACCGAGAAGCCGCTGGCCTCGACGATCGCGCAGGCAGACGACCTCTGCGCGGCCGCTGCCGCCAGGCAGTTGCTGGTCGTCTGCGCGCCCTACGACATGCTCAAGCCGGAGTGGTCAGAGGCCAGGAGCCTGGTCCGGGCCGGCGCGGTCGGCAAGGTCGCGTTCGCGCGGCTGCAGTCGTCGCACGGCGGCCCGGCCGCGATGGCCTGGCCGGCCGACCCGACCTGGTTCTACCAGGAAGGCGCGGGGCCGCTGCTGGACATGGGGGTGTACGGCATCGACCGGATCACCGGCGTGCTCGGCCCGGCTCGGCGGGTCGCGGCGCTGTCCGGATTGAGCCAGCCGGTCAGGTATGCGCGCGGCGGGACGTTCGACGGCCTGCAGATCACCGCGACGGTCGACGACAACACGCTGCTGATGCTGGATTTCGGCGAGGCGACATTCGCATTTGTCGACGCGACCTTCAATGTGCTCGCCAGCAAGAGCGCTGCCCTCGAACTGTACGGAGCCGCCGGCACGCTGATCGTGAACCGGCCGGGCGTCAGTGCCGGTCACGGCGCGCTGCCGATTGAGCTATTCCGCGCGGACGCGGTAGCCGGAATTCCTGGCTGGATCTCGCCGAGGTCGCTGGATGCCGCGCCGCCGCAAGACCGGACCGCCCTGCTTGCCCGGGCAATTCTGGTCGAACATCTCGCCGACTGCCTGGCCGCGGGCACGACTCCGGTTACCAGCGCTGACCGCGCGCGGCACGTGCTGGAAATCATGCTGGCCGCCCAGACAGCCGCGCGGGAGGGACGCACAATTGACCTGGAGACGACGTTCGAGGTGCCCGCATGACCGTCGCGCGAGCGGATGCAGGTGTCCCGCTTCGGGAATCGAGGGAATCCGCCAGTGGATGACGTCCGGCAGATTCTTGGCAACCGCACCGCCGCTGTCGCCCCGTCGATTCTCCGCGAGGTCAATCAGCGCCTGCTGCTCGACCTGCTGTTCACCGGCGGCCCGGCGACCCGGCCGCAGCTCGGCAAGGCGGCAGGCCTGTCACAGCCAACCGTCAATGCGGCGCTGGCCGACCTGGAGCGACTTGACCTGGTCAGGCCGTGTGGCCGGACCACCTCGGCGCCAGGCCGGGCGCCGATGCTGTACGAGATCAATCCGAGCGCCGGCGCGGTGGTCGGCGTCGACATCGGCCGGGAGTGGATCCGGCTGCTGGTGACCGACCTGGCCGGCACCAGGCTGAGCAAGATTGACGTGCGGAACGCGGCAGCGGATCGCACCAGCCTGGTCGAGGCGGTCGGGCAGCTTGTCGCCAAGGGCACCGCCGACGCGGGTCTCGAACCCGAGGAGATCACCCATACGGTGATCGGCTCGCCCGGCGTCTTCGACACCGACCGGAGCCAGCTGTTGTATGCGGCGAATCTGCCCGGCTGGGTCAGGTCCAGGGTGGTACAGGCGCTCGACGAGCGTTTCGGCACCGCGGTGAGCATCGACAACGACGCCAACCTGGCGGCACTCGGGGAATACACCTACGGGGTCAGCAAGACGGTCCAGCAGTCCGTCTACCTCACGATCGGCACCGGCGTCGGCGTCGGCATCATGATCGACGGCCGGTTGTACCGCGGTTTCCGCGGCTCGGCCGGCGAGGTCGGCTACCTGCCGATCGGGCGAGAACTGCCGCTGGTGCCGAAGCGCCGGCCACAGCGGGGCATGCTCGAAGAGTCGTTCGGCGCGGCCGCGGTCGTGCAGCGCGCCCGGGATTGCGGGATGACCGGCGCGGAAACCGCCGAGGACGTCTTCGCCGCGGCTCGGCAGGGCGACTACTGCGCACGCGAAGCTGTTGCCATCGAGGCCCGGCTGCTGGCCAGGGCGGTCGCCAGCATCTGCGCGCTGCTAGACCCCGAGCTCATCATCGTCGGCGGCGGCGTCGGCCAGAGCCTGGACCTCC